>DASYEA010000359.1:0-4573 GCA_036499265.1 Schlesneria sp.
CCCGCGTCACTGACGAA
Source organism: Schlesneria sp. (assembly GCA_036499265.1). Classification (GTDB taxonomy): domain Bacteria; phylum Planctomycetota; class Planctomycetia; order Planctomycetales; family Planctomycetaceae; genus Schlesneria. Next base: position 18 of record DASYEA010000359.1, read on the forward strand.
AGCCAGCAGTGCTCCGTCAATAATGTCGCCTTGCGGCCTTTCGTACCGATATAGTGGCTTCGGAAGGAGGCGAAGTTCCCAGCGTACTTTCTCGTTGTCCATCGAATTGGCAGTGAAGTCGCGCGAAATCGATCGGATTTGCAGAGTCCTCTTCCCCGGCGTCTCCTCGACCTGCGGTGAATCTGGCAATGGAAAGAGCGTCACTCCGGCTGTCGGTAGCCATTTTGATTTGGAATTGCGAAATTCCGGAAACAGACGATCGGGGCCGAGCGCATGAAATTCATGCATGATATCTCGTTGATTTTTACCTGAAGGATTAGAGAAAACACCTCCAATCGCAACCGGCCGGCCTTCAAACACCCAGACGTACATCGCACCGCTTTGTCCGTTGGCCCGCGAAGGATTTTGCCAGCGGAATACCGGTTCCGTGACAATCTCCGCTTTATGTTGCTGATCTCGGCCAACCCACATCTCCCAGCGGTTGGCTTCGTCCTGATACAGCTTTTGCAGACGCGGATCGTTCTGCGGAATCACCCCATCGTCCGCACGACTTTGTGCCAAGGGGATCGACAGAAACGTAACGATGGACATCAGCAGAATCGCGCGTCCATTGAGTCGTAGGTTGCTCATGGTGTGACCTGTGGTTTCAAAACGGGCGACTTGTCGACACTTACCTGTTTACTGAAGACAACATCCAACGCCAGCGTCCGAACATCGGGAAGAATGATATTCCATACACTTCGGCAATGGCGAGATGCAGGCCGACATGTTGCTACTCAGCAATCTCTTTACCGTTTCGATCGATTCCAGGAATATCGATCGGTTCGATGTGACCGGTGAACGGCGATTCCTTTCCCTGTTGGAGAGGCGCCCCTTGCCAGGCGATCGCATCGTCGAACGTCAACACGACTTCTTGTGCCCCAGTCATTCGCCCTGCGGCGTAGGACCAGGAGTGTCCGTTGGATTCGATCAGCAACACCACTTCCGGATTCGTACCAAACGTAAAGAAGAACACCGCTCCATCAGCCCGATCGACCTCTGACGGCTCGTACCGGTCAACGGGTTGCGGCAGCAGTCTCAGTTCACACTTCTCGTTCTTAACGACTTCGGTCGACGCGAACCGCTTTGCCAGCGAGCGAAGTTGAATGAGGCGCAACTGTGGAGTCTTTTCGGGAGGCGGCGCATCGGGAATCTGTTTGAACTCATACAGAGTCGACTTCGGTGTCCAGGTGAACTTGTCGAATTGAACTTTGAGAGGTCTGTCCGTAATCGAACCATATTCATAGCCAATACAAGGCCTGCCGTAGGTGTTGCGATCGAGTTCGACTGCCAGCAGCGCCAGTGGACGCTTCTGATCACCCCCCAACTTCCAGACTGAAGCGGCGACGTATCCGCGCGCGGGGTCGCTGTATTTGAAAATGGGTTTCGTGGCAAACTGCGACGGAATACCAGGTTTATCCGACTCGACCTTCACCGCAGCAACTCTCGAGTGCATCAACTCAAAGCGTCGAATTTTGAGATCCTCGGTCCCGCCCCTCGCCGATTCAGTGTCGTCGCTGCTGAAACCACTTACGGCGGATGCAAGAATCACTGAAACGGCAACCCCGACGAAGGTGTAAATACGTTGACGTTGAAATTTAAGAAAACGGTTCATCGTCATCACTCGGCTTTCTTCAATTTGGCGGCTCGGATAGACAAGCTTTTCACCAAGAATTCGACACCGCCCGTCTGATCGCTAGCGTCACCTTGGATCGAGAAAAACTTAACGTCGTCCGTCCCCAGTGGCCGTTGCGTTAGCAATTGGAAATCGTCCGACTTTGCGGCGGCGGTGAAATAGTAGACAACATATCCATGACGTTGCAGCCGCAAACGTCCTGCAGCAGGAAACTCACCGATCGACTCCGTATGAAAATAGTTCGGCCGATTCGGCATGTACATCGACATCACCGTTCGCGTCATCTTCGCCTGAGCCTTCGCTTCCAGCCGAACTTCAAATCCTGCGGTATACGAACCATCCAGCGCGGCTCGAAAACCAAGCCCCGAACCAAAGCCTTCTTGTGCCGGAACGGCTTTCAAGCCTTCGTAGTCGATCGTCGCAATGAAGTCGCCGCTGACGGTAACCTTCGTGGCGATGCCAGCGAACGGCACTTTGGTCTCGCCTGCCGGTTGCACGATGCGCAGGCCGGCTTCTGTCGGAATGACCTGCTTCGCCACAGTCGAATCCCAGTCGTACCGGAAGTCATCAAGGCTGAATTTCGACTTCGTGAAATTCCAAGTCCGCGACTCTGGCAAGTCTGCATCGGGGATCGCTGCCAACTTCTGCGGACCTCCGGCTAGATCCTGCTCGCCCGCTACGGGTAACTCGGTCGGCCAGTCCCCTCGAAAGCGAACGTTGCGAACGCGAACACTCGATTCGTTGGCATAATGAAACAGACCGAAGTGTCTGAGATTGGTCGGTTCGATCTCGCGCGAATAGACCAACTCGCCATTGAGTTCGACCGTCAGGCGATCCCCTTTCGTCGCAAACTTCACCGCGTTCCAGTCACTCGATTTGAGTGACGGTTTCTTCGGGGCACTATCATGCGAAGCGACTTCAACGTTCCCAGCTTTCAGACCGGTGCGATCCCAGCGACCATCTGTCAGCCAATGCACCTTCATGCCGTCGGGTTCGATCAAGCAGACCATGCGATCGAGCGCCGGATGAACCAGCGCTTTCCCCGGGGCTGTCCGTTTTGGTGCGCTGACTCCAAGACCAGCGAACGGACCGCGAGGAGGCAATTCAATTTGTATCTCTGGGTCGTAGAAGAACTCATACGAGATCTCGCCATCTTCGAGCATCGGACGATGATAGCGGATGATATTCTCAACTTTGCGTCGATCGCGCAGCGGATTTTCATCGAGGACTTGCGGCGAAGTGAGTTCACCGTCTGAAAGTTTCCAGGCAAATGGAGTTTGTCCCCAATCGGCCGCATAGTAGTCCACCATCCAACCCCGTAGGTCGGGTGTGCCGAGTAGCTTCAGTTCGCCGGGAATCTTCGGTTGACCGGTGATGACCAGGTTTCGAACTGCTCGCGACGAATTCGCAGACCATCCGACGACGGCCACCCACGGATCGTGGTCTGCGGGCAAAGCTTCCTCGTACAGCTTCTGCCCATTGACGAAGCTCGTGTAAAGTCCGTCCTTCACCACAATCTTATAGTCATGCCATTGATAAACCTTCGGGGCGATCGGAACTGCTAACGGAAACTCTTTCAATGCCGATCGAACATGCGAAAGTTTCACTTCGTTATGAGTCCACTTCAAAGCATTCGCAATTCCGGCTCCCATTACCATCGCTTCCCGGAAGTCGAAGTGCGACAGCCGGCAATTGATCTCATAGTTTCCAAGCAGCGGTGATTGGAAGTAAGCCGCATCGAAGTCGTGACCACCCCGCTGCGCCATTTCTCCAGCGACAATATCGAACGACGAAATCGGGATTCCGTCCCCTCGCGTTCGTGCGCGCGGTTGAGAGACAGTTCGCCATTGGGTGGTTTTCGGATTCGTTCCAAACGCTTCGGCTTCACCGCCGAATTTTAGGTAGACACATTGGCCATGGAGTTGATTGACGAAGCACGAGAACTCCGGCGTACCCGGATTGCCTGTTTGAATGTGGTTTCGTAGCAGCGATTCCAGCAATTCGAAGGCCGCATCGCGAGTGGCAGGATGCTGAATCGCCAGACTTGCCAAGGCCACATCTCCCCAACGCGAGTACATCGGCGCGGCCTTGTGCTTGGCAGCTACCGTTTGCGTCTCTCGCACCCACAGCAGCGCCTCTTCAGGGTTGTCCTCCAATAGTGCAATGATTCCCAACATTGAAGCCCTGTTATGAGCCATGTCTAACGAACTTGCCGCGGGAAACTCCAGGACTTGCTGCTTCAGTTCGGCGAGTTGATCCAATTCCGCTGCTGCCAGGACAAGCAAGATCGCCGGACAGACAAAGTTGCCTCCCGTCTGCACGCAACGCGAATCAAATGCATGCCGAGTTTCCGCTGTCGCCACATCGATTGGATGATGGCTCAGTACCGGTGGAGCAGGGTGGGTAGGGGTAAATGACCCCGAGGTTCGCAGTAGATCGCTCGATTCGTTGGGCAGCACCCAGCGTTTCAGAAACTTAAATCGCTCCGGCGTCTCCAGCGCGACCGCGCGACGATAGATCGCGAATGCATTATCAGAGATGTAGTTTTCGCCGATGACATGCGTTAAGAAGCGAGAATCCGGTAGCGGCTCTGTCGGCGTTGGCATCTCCATCGCGGCTCGTACCTCCTCAAACGACTTTGGCCAATCTCCAGTTAGCACGACGTGGCGCACACGAAGATCTGATCGAGCGGCATCGTGATAGAATCCGAACCGACTGGTACTATTTTCCGCAACCTCTTCAGAAGCGATCGACTTATCATTCAGTTCGATTGTCAGTTTGCCGCCGCGCAACGACAACTTGACCGAATTCCACCCGTCAACAATCGCAGTTCGTGCCCCGTTCAATCCCTTTGTCGCGAGTCGCCCATCCAACCGCGACC
>DASYEA010000360.1:0-6189 GCA_036499265.1 Schlesneria sp.
ACTCAGCCGGAGCTGCGCGACCGACTGGAAGTGGGGACACGACTGAAATCCGGTATCCTGAAGCTGACCGATGGCGAAGTGCAGTTGGATTTTCTCGGGGGCGCGCGACTGCTGTTGAGTGCTCCTGCGGAACTGCACATGGTGTCGAATTCATCGGCCACACTGGTAAGTGGCGCGGCAGGGGTTCGAGTGCTGCATGCTCAGAGAAGCTTCGTCTTAAACGCACCTGATGTTGCAGTCGTGGACCTGGGGACAGAGTTCGCCGTCCGCGTGGATGCCAGTCGCCAGACTCAGGTTCACGTCTATGCTGGCGAAGTCGAGATTTCGATGTTGGGTGACGATGGCAACACCTTGATCAGCCAGCGTTTGGTTGAGCGCGGAACCATGATGGTCGATCCGCAATCGCGTCTGTTTACGCCTCTAGCTGCCCCGACCACTTCCCTGCCACGTGTGCGGGCACCTGTTGCAGCCGATCTGGTAGTGACTCGTGAGTATGTGCAGCAGGTTCAGCAATCGAAGCCGTATTTGTATTGGCGATTCGATTCGATGGTCGACGGCGTCGTTCACGATGAATCGGGCAATTCCTTTGATGCTCACGTTGTCGCGGCACCTGAAGACGCCGGAGCGATTCGAGTCGTCAATGGCGTCCTGGCATTGACTGCCAGTGCCGGTCCTCGAAGCTTGGTCTCTGTGAATCCGGTACCGAATTTCAACGGTGGCGACTTCAGCGTCGAACTTTGGGTGATGCCGGCGGAGTTGTCGCAAGCGGTGGTCCTGGGGGTATTGGTACCGAACGAGAACCCGATCCCGATGCACTTGAACTTGATCGAGTTGGCTCATAACACGGCGCTCGTTCATCAACCGGGTGTCATCAGGTTCCTGCATCGTCAACCCGCTCGCCGACTAGGTGGGTTCAACCTGTTCTCACAGGATGTTTGTACACCGGGAACATGGACTCATGTCGTCGCGACCAAAGCAATTGATGAACTGAAGCTGTATGTCAACGGCCAATTGATTCGAACCGTGTCGGGGCCGGGTACGGGAGCGAGAGACGACTTGAGTTACAACATCATGCTGGGCCAATTGGCACCCACCAACAAAGACAGACAATTCAATGGCCTGATCGACGAAGTTGCGATTTATCGCCGCGTCATGCCTGGCGAAGAGATTTCCCGCCACTACTGGACAATTATTCGCCCGTCGATGTCGGCGAGTCGTCGAAGAAATAGTTCCAGTATCGTTGCTAGTTCATCGCCGTGACGAGTTTAGTTATGTTAGTATCAGTATCTTGAACGAGACGATGATTTCGCTTGGGAGTGTCTGTACATGTGGGCAATCATGTCGCCACCTTTCAAAGTGATTGCGAGTGTTGCCGCGCTGGTGATTCTGTCGACAATGGCATGCGGTGCCGACCGTATTCGCTTCAATGAGCAGATTCGGCCTTTGCTGTCTGATCGCTGCTTCGCCTGTCATGGACCAGATGCCAAGCGACGCGAGGCGGACCTGCGGTTGGATGTGCGAGCGGACGCCATCGGTGATGGGGAAGGCCCGGCCGGGATCGTCCCCGGGCAGCCCGGTCAAAGTCCGCTGTGGCAGCGAATCACTTCGTCCGACGCAGATCTGCAGATGCCGCCTCCTTCTGCGAAGAAGCCAAAGTTCACCGCCGATGAATTAAAGCTGATTCAAGAGTGGATCGCTCAGGGGGCAGAATACGAAGGTCATTGGGCATTTCTTCCACTAAGTCACTCTACGGGACCGACGGTCGCGCTGCCGACGCGAAACTCGATCGATGCTTTCGTTCGATCCAAATTGGAACTGCTGGGAGTTCAGCCGTCGCCACCGACGGACCGTGCGACGCTCTTGCGACGCGTGTCGTTAGATCTCACCGGCATTGCACCCTCGCCCGAAGACGTGATCGCCTTCCTGGAAGATGACCGCGAGGATGCCTACGAGCGGGTGGTGGATCGGCTGTTGGCCTCGCCTCACTATAGTGAACGGTGGGGGCGCCACTGGCTCGATCAAGCCCGGTACGCGGACTCCAACGGATACGCGATCGATGCCCCTCGAGACATGTGGCCCTACCGGGATTGGGTGATCGATGCATTGAATCGCGATCTGCCGTTCGATCAGTTTACGATTGAGCAACTGGCGGGTGATTTGTTGCCCAACCCGACGCAAACGCAATTGATTGCGACCGGATTTCATCGCAATACCTTGATCAACCAGGAAGGCGGGAGTGACCGCGAGCAGTTTCGCGTCGAGGCGGCCCTTGATCGAGTCAATACGACAGGAGCAGTCTGGTTGGGGCTAACCGTCGGCTGCGCTCAATGCCACACGCATAAATTCGATCCCATCACGCACCGCGAATACTATGAACTGTTAGCCTTCTTCAATTCGGCACAAGATGCCAATGACCGGGGCCCGACCATCGAAGTTAGGCGCGGTGAAGTCTTCGGCAATCCCGAAGCGATCCCGGCAGAATCACGGCCACTGTCAAAAGAAGACCTGGCCAAGCTCCGCACAGCTTGGGAAGACGCAAAACGCTCGAAATTGGCTGGAAGTCCCGCCATCGAAGTTTGGTCGCCGCTGCAGTACCAAGTTCTGGAGACGGAATCGAAGGTCGGCAGACTCGAACGCGCCCAGGATCACTCTGTGATCTATGATCGAAAAGGTTCTGCAAATGAGCGTTTTGTGATCACCGGCACGACAGACCTGTCTCGCGTGGTGGCCGTTCGCTTGCGCGTGTTGACGCATGCGACACTGCCGAAGCACGGGCCGGGGACCGCAGGCAATGGAAACTTCGTGCTTTCTGAAGTGCGCCTGCGAATGGGTGACGAGAGGCTGGCGATTGCACGGGCTTTTGCCGACCACGAGCAACCCAGCTATCCGATCTCGGCCGCGATTGATGGAGACAAATCAACGGGGTGGGCGATCAATGTGGGAGAAGGTTCCACCGCCAAGATGAATGCCAATCACGAGGCCATATTCGTCCTGGCACAACCGATTGACCTGACCGGTCGGCCGTTGATTATCGAAATGGCGCACGATGTGAATCGCAATTACACGATTGGGCGATTCGCTATCGATGTATCGGCGGCAATTCCTGACGGACGGAAGGTCGAAGATCCAGCTCTGGTCGAAGCTCTGCAGACACCTCTGCCTCAACGTTCGCAGCAGCAACTGGAAACAGTCCGGGTGGCGTTCGAGAAGGCTGAGCCATTGGCGAACCCGCCCAAGAAGGAACCCAACCCAAGGATCGCGCAGTACATGATCATGCGGGATCAACCGCAACCTCGTGAGACGTTCGTTTTCACACGCGGCGACTTTACTCGTCCCGACAAGTCGATCGGTCGACTGTCGCCGGGGCTGTTGTCGGCTGTCCCGCCCGCTCGAAAAGACGTTCGAAACAGGCTCGATCTTGCTCAGTGGCTCGTTCATCCAGAGAATCCGTTGACGCCGCGCGTCGCGATCAATCGAATCTGGATGCGCTACTTTGGCCGTGGACTTGCCGAGACCGAAGAGGATTTTGGAACGCAGGGAACGCCGCCAACTCATCCGGAGTTGCTGGATTGGCTGAGCCGCGATTTTCAACAAGGTTGGAGCGCGAAGAGAACGCATCGGTTGATCGTCGCCAGTGAGACGTATCGTCAGTCGTCGTCGGATCGGCCCGATTTGTCAGAGCGAGATTTGCGAAATCTGCTGCTTGCTCGACAGCAGCGGTTGCGGTTGGAAGCAGAAATCACGCGTGATGTCGCGTTGGTTGCCAGCGGTGAATTCGATCCCACAGTCGGCGGCCCGAGCGTATTTCCGCCGCAGCCAGACGGAATGTATGCGTTCACTCAAGTTCAGAAACAGTGGCCAACCGAATCTGGCAGCCAACGCTTTCGCAGGACGATGTATACGTTCTACTATCGCAGCGCTCCCTATCCGCTGTTCACAACGTTCGATGCGCCGGATTTTCAGGCCACGTGTACTCGGCGACTTCGATCGAATACGCCTCTGCAAGCACTCACACTCGCCAATGATGCGGTCTTCGTTGAACTCTCGCGGGCTTTGGCTATCAGGCTGGTTGTTGATGTACCGGGCTCATTTGCAGCGACGCTCGACGAACGAATTGAGCGAGCAGCCCTGCTCTGTTTCGCGCGAAAGCCGACCAGAGGCGAATCAAAGGCTCTGCGTGATTTCGTGATCGCGCAAGTTGCCGATTTCAATGATGACCGGACTGCCGCCGACAAGTTGACTTCCCCTGCTCTTCGAGCTCGTTTGCCAGCGTCCGAAGGAGCTGCTTTGGTCCTGTTGGCAAGAGCTTTGTTCAACGCCGACAATTTTATTACTCGCGAATAGCCGACTCGAGTGCGATTGCCATGATTCCTCACGACCTTCTCCGTGATCAGACTCGACGACACTTTCTGGGTCAGTGTGGCTTGGGGCTGGGCTCCATCGCGTTGCAATCGTTGCTTCGATCCGAAGGATGTGCAGCACCACCGCAACTCGATCCCGCCAATGCCATGCTGCCGAGGCAGCCACCGTTCATGCCGCGGGTGAAGCGGGTGATCTATCTCTTCATGGCCGGTGGTCCCAGCCAATTGGAGTTGTTTGAAGACAAGCCCAAGCTGCGTGAGTTTTCTGGGCAAACGCCCCCTGCGAGTCTGTTGAATGGAAAGCGATTTGCATTTCTGAAGGGAAATGAAACGCTGTTGGGTAACACGCGAAAATTTGGTACGTACGGCGAATGTGGCATGTCGCTCAGCGAGTTGCTGCCCTATCACCGACAGATTGTTGATGAAGTCTGTTGGTTGCGTGGGATGACGACGGACGTCTTTAATCACGGCCCGGCCAAGCTGTTTATGAACACGGGGTTTCAAGTTCCGGGTCGGCCGAGCTTTGGATCCTGGGTGACGTATGGCCTGGGTAGCGAGGCGAGTGACCTGCCCGGTTTCGTCGTACTACAAAGTGGTCCGCGCGGTCCGCGTGCCGGTGCGTCGCTGTGGAGTAGCGGATTCCTGCCAACCGCTTTTCAGGGCGTCCCGTTTCGTGGTCAGGGAGATCCAATCCTCCATCTCAAAAGCCCGGCGGGCATTAGCCGCGAACGTGAGCGCCAATTTCATGATGTTGTGACGGCGCTGAATAAAGATCGGCATCAGGAGACGGGTGATCCCGAAATCCTGACTCGCATCAATGCTTATGAAACGGCATTTCAGATGCAGGCGAGTGCTCCCGAACTGATGGACCTTTCTCAAGAGACTGCCGCCACGCTTGCAAGTTATGGAGCTGAATCAGCCAAACCGTCATTTGCGAGGAACTGCTTACTGGCGCGTCGTTTGGTCGAGCGCGGCGTTCGGTTTGTACAACTGTATCACACGAATTGGGACAGTCATGGTGGACCCGGCGAGAACCTGAACGGGGACTTCGAAAAGGTCGTGCATGATGTCGATCAAGCCAGTGCGGCGTTGATCTTGGACTTGAAGCAACGCGGTCTTCTGGAAGATACCCTGGTGATCTGGGGTGGCGAATTTGGACGGACCCCGATGGGCGAAGTCCGCACGACAATTGGGCGCGATCATCACATCGATGCCTTCACGTTGTGGGTCGCTGGTGGCGGTGTCAAAGCGGGACATATTCACGGCGCGACCGATGAACTTGGCTTCGGCCCGACGGAAGGTCGGGTTCACGTCTATGACCTGCATGCGACTCTGCTGCACCTGCTCGGTTTCGACCACGAGAAGCTGACCTACCGAATCCAAGGGCGAGACTTTCGGTTGACCGATGTTCATGGCAATGTGGTCCATGAAATTCTGGCGTGAGTTGGTCCACCTGCCCTTCGTGAATCGGCTGCCGCATTGTTTACGGGTCATGGTGCTGTCAGAATCTGCTTGCGGGTAGTTGCCTGTCATGTGAGGCAATTGCCATTGGCGAAGCATTTTCCGAGGCATTGACATGCGACGATCACGTCATCCTGTCTGCGAAATCTTTCGAGTCTCGATATTTGTTTATGCGCTCGCGCCATTGATGGTGACCGAATGTTTCGCGCAGAACCTGATCGGCAAGAAGATCACCGTCATCAAATGGGATGCCGAATTTCGTTCCGATGACAATAAGGTGATCGGCACGTCGGAACTCGGCAAGAACTATGAAGTCTACACCGCTAAAGGGAACAAGTTGTTCGTGCGCGAGCGTGATGGATACATC
>DASYEA010000361.1:0-6390 GCA_036499265.1 Schlesneria sp.
CCCGCCAATCAAACGGCCGGTAAACCCCAATCTGCGATGTCCGCTCCTCAGGACGAACTGCAGATTTCGACCAGCGGCCAGATGCTGGACCGCATGAACGAAACGCCCGCCGCCCGCGCCGAACGGATTGCCCAGATTAAGGATGCGATCGAAAACGGCGATTACGACACCGACGAAAAGCTGGACGCCGCCCTGTCGCGGATGTTCGAAGTCCACGGCTTCGACTTGGGTGATGAGTAATCGGTAGTTCTGGGCAGTCTGCCAACGGATCGCATCGCTGTTATCTGCCAAAGTGATGCATCAGACGACGTGAATTTGTGAAAAGTTGCAATCCGTTGGCAAATCCTGGATCGAAAGCGCAAAATCTGAATTGAAGGTGGAGGTGCTCGCAATCTCTCTCATCCACTTTTAGCTTCACTAAGTTGCGAACGATCCGCCCGCTGCGGTCCAGGAGTTGGTTGAGTGTCCGAATTGACTGCGATGCCAGTTGCCGTACCACCCGTCGACAAGTTCCGCGAGTTCTTGCTGACCAAAGGGATGCGACTGACCCCAGAACGTGAAGCCATTGTCGACGCCGTTTATGCCACCCACGAGCATTTCGACGCCGACGTCTGGATCGAAAAGCTCGAACGCCGCAAGGGCGGGGGTGCCAGTCGTAGCACCGTCTACCGAACACTGAGTCTTCTGGAAGAAGCAGGCCTCATCCGCAAGGTCGCTCGATCCAACGACCGCGAAGTCTACGAACACGACTATGGTTACCCGCAGCACGATCACCTGATCTGCAAAAAATGCGGCGACATGATCGAGTTTCCCAACGAACTGATCGCCGAAGCATTGGAACGAGTCGCCGCCGAACACGGCTTCCGCATGTCGGGACACCGCCTGGAAGTGGAAGGCATCTGCGCCAACTGCTCGCGCCCGCCACAGCGACTGCATCGCAAGCTGGACATGATCTGACGGTGTCCGAAAAGGCCTGAAAGGCCGAAACATGTCTAGCCCAGGGCAGAGCGAAGGGGCAAGGCCCCGTAGCGTCGCCCTGGGTCAGGGGTTCTCAGAGTCCCCAGCCCTGAAAGGGCGAAACAGTCCCGCCGGAGCGATCACTCTTTTCCCGAATCGATCACAGCAGAAAATCTGCTGTCAACGTATTGATTCCTGCCTCCCCGGGAATGACGGGTTCAAAGCAGTCCCTCATCGAACCAGCAGCGACAGAAATTCAAACGCCAGATTCGCCGCCAAGATCGAAGTAATCTGGGCAGGATCATAAGGCGGCGAGACTTCGACCAGATCGAATCCCACAGTATTGGCGCCGCGCAATCCGCGAACCAACTGCAGGATTTCATAACTGGTCAACCCGCCAACTTCCGGAGTCCCCGTCCCAGGCGCAAACGCTGGATCGACAACGTCGATGTCGAGCGTCACATAAGTCGGCCGGTCGCCGATCTTCGCTCTCACTTCTTGAATGACATCCGCCACCGTTCGCTGACGAAACTCATCCAGCGTGATCATCCGTGTCCCCAAGGCCAGCGCATCGGTGTAGTCCTGCGGACCATTCGTGGGACCGCGAATCCCGATTTGAAGATACGCCGACTTGTCGATCAGCCCCTCTTCGAAAGCCCGCTTGAAAGGAGTTCCATGGCTATACGGCTGCCCCGGATATTCTGAATCCCACGTATCCGGATGCGCGTCGAAATGGACGACTGCCATCGGACCGTGCTTCTGAGCATGAGCCCGCAGCAAGGGTAGCGTGATGGAATGGTCGCCCCCCAGTGAGATCAGTTTCGCTCCACCAGCAAGGATCCTGGCTGCAGTCAATTCGATCTGCTGATGAGTCGCCGCGATGCTGGGAGGGATCACATCGACATCACCATAATCAACAATCTTCAAGCTTCGAAACGGAGCCACTCCTTGAGCATTGTTGTAGCCCCACAGCAGCATCGATTGCTCACGAATGGCTCGCGGCCCGAACCGCGTCCCCGCTCGATAAGACGTTGAGCTGTCATACGGAATCCCTAGGATCGCAGCATCGACGTTCTGCAAGTCCGTCGTATGGGGCATCCTCCCAAACGTGGCAATCCCGGCATAAGGCTGAGCAGCAAACACAGGATCGCCCATTTGTTCTTTCGTCCGGTTCTTGAGGTCCAAGGGGCCGAAGTTTTCCGTAGGACGGATTTTCAATCCGTCCGAAATGATTTGGTACATCACGCCAAGTCAGCGGTCGGGAAAAGGTAACGCCGCGAACGATTTTCGTCGTTGGATAAATGCGGGTGTGCCACTGGTTGGCCGCTTCGGACAACCAGTGCAATCACCGTCGATCGCCGGCAAAAATGGTGTTCTGCCTGTTCGTAATTTTCTATGAGTCCTGGACTCATTGCCCGAAGTGAATCACGTCTTAGGTCATGTGCATCGGCACTGGTTGTCCGAAGCGGCCAACCAGTGGCACATCGCTCGTATATCGAAACAATTAAATCACTTCACGGCAACCACTTCAAAATGCCGCTTCACCGGTTGGGCCATTTGATAGATCTCAGCCTGCTTGGCTTGGATCAGTTCCGTTCGCTTGGCCAACTCTTTCGGCTTCCGCTCCGCCGCCACATCGGCCAGCCAGTCCGGAGCACCGAACATCACGACTCCGCGGAATCGCTGATGAACGATCTGGTTCTTCTGATTGATCGCGTTGAAGACCTTCTGAGCCTGATCATAGATAGGGCCCTTCGTCACATTTCCCAGGTTCACGCCAGCGGTCAACTCTTCCGCCGTATGCGACGCAACTTCGGTGCCGTCGATCTTGACGACATACTTGCCCGGTGCCAGTCCGGTAATCAATAGTTCATACCGGTTCAGATCTTTCAGATTGTTGACATAAGGCAGTAGCGAAACCCAATCGCCTTGGATGGGCAGCGGCAATGCTTTGTCGAGGCGATCGAACGCCACACCCGACTCCGTCTTCTGCTCGCTGCTGATTTCGCAGTTCATCACCTTCGAGCCCGCTCCGGCCCCAAACGAATTGCGATCGATCCCAAGATGGCTGACCAGGCTCGGCGCATTCAAACCTGTCAGGATCGCGTGAGCCATGAAGAGCCCACCATTGGACGACGTATGGAACCCATCACCAAATGGTTTGACATTGTCGGCCTTATCAGCTTCCATCTTTTCCAGCGCAGCGCGAGTGATCGCATACTGATCGACAAACGTGTCACCATACTTGGCGGCCAGTTCCTTCAGCGGCGCGTAGAACTCTTTCTGCGTCTCCAGATACTGACGGAATCGCTCCTGCACGCGACGGTCCACAGCATTCGGCGAAACCAGTCCCACGCGGATCCCTTTGGCTTTGGCCGCCGCCAGCATCGCCTCGGTCCCTTCCGTGTACTGCTTCTGTCGATTGGGATCGAACGCTCCATATCCGGCATCGTTCATCCCAAAGTTAATCGTGATCGCCGTTGGCTCTTCGGCCAGGACGTGATCCTTGAATCGATTCTTCCCACCCTGAGCCGTATCGCCACCAATACCGGCTTTGATGAACGTCAGATTCCAATCCGGAAATCGTGTCGTCAGATACAGTTCAATATCCGTCGAATACTGATACTGCTCGGTGATGCTGTCGCCCAAGAACAGAACTCGGTCTTTCGGCTTGAAGAAGAAGTCATCCGCAGATGTCACGGTGACAATCGTCAACAACGCAAGGGCTGCAGCAAAGCATTGAACGAAACGCCTCATAATGGTTCCTCAAGGTACAAGCATCAGGTCACAACCAATCCACAATCACCATATCGTCCGGTCTATCGGATCTGCGCCACACGATACGATGAGATTGTGAGAGACGCCATCGTTCCAGATCAAAGCCATTTAGTCCGGCCTGTCGTCATTAGTCGGTACTGACGAGAGCAGAATCGAAAGCAGTTTTCACGCGAAGCCGAGATGTCGCGCAGAGGAAAAAGCCAAAATCGACCGAGATTCAAAACTCCTCTCAATATTTCCCGCCAATCTCTTCCTTGGCGTCTTAGCGTTGGTCAACCTCTCAACACAAAGGCTCTCACGCCTGCATTGCTCTCTCCTTCTCTCTTCGCGTCTTCACGTGAAAACGGGTTCTCTCTTCAAAACAGCAATAGTCGCCCATCGGGAGCCCCTGATCGACGGCTAAACGTGTTTCAAGTACAATCCCGCTAGATTCCGGTGGGCAGTGTTTTGTGGTGATGACTTTGCGTCTGCAACGTCGTCACTGGGAGGACGAATTTTGGCGACTGAACAAGAAACATTGCCGGGTGGATTCAAGCCGCAGTGGACGTGGCGAATGTGGGGGAGCGCGGCCCCGGTCTTTCCAGGCTTTGAAGTCGATATCCTGGAACGCATCCCCGACGATCAGAAGCCAGACGCCGTCTGGCATCGCGAGCGGGCTCGTGAAGTCCTGCAAGCTCACCCCGAAGTCAAAGAGCTCTTCGGCCACTATCCGCTGACAGCGTTCTGGTGCCTCGCGATGGCCGGCGCTCAAGTTGGCATCGCTGCGGCAATGAGCCACTTTCCGTGGTGGGTCACCATTCTGGCGGCTTACTGCGTCGGAGCTTTAATCAACATCACCTTGTTCCAACTCGCACATGAATGCGACCACTTGATGGTCTTCAAGTCGAAGTTCTGGAACAGATATCTGTTCATGGTCACTTCGATTCCGATGTTCCTATCGGCCCATCACACGTGGTGGATCGAGCATATCGCCCACCACAACGACATGAGCGCGACCAAGGATTTTGTGACTCGCCGCCGCTCTTACTTCCTGGCAACACGACGCACGTCTCCACTGTTCGTTCCGTACTCACTCTTCATGGTGCCGATGCAGGCGCTGCGCAGCGCTTTCGGTCTGATTCTGTATGTCTTCACCTCGCTGCTGCGAGGCCGCTTGGAACCAACGCCATTTACGCTTACCGTTCTGGCGGACGAACATCTGGTTTCGGGATACCAGCGTGAAAAGATCACCAAGTGGGCAGTGATCTATCCACTCGCCAGCTTCATCACCTACGGCCTGCTGTTCTGGTATGGCGGTTGGATGCCACTGGTGTATCTCACGCTCAGCCAGGTTTTCTTCACCGGCTATCTGCATCCCTACTGCCTCGGCTGGGTTTTGGGCATTTCCCACTTCCACGGCCGCCGCAATTACCAACCGACAGCTTCGCACTACGGAAGGCTGATCAACCTGACGACCTTCAACGCCGGCTTGCACGTCGAACACCACGACATTGCCGGCATCCCCTGGTTCCGCCTCTGGAAGCTGCGAGAACTCGCTCCCGAGTTCTACGACCTCGAACAAATCAAGTCCTACACCGGCCTGGGATTGCAGTTCGTCTTCGCTGGCAATGACAAGTTCGAAGACAACTTCAACACCGAAACCCACCGCAACTTGGAACGCTTCGCCGAAGCGAAGGTCTCAGCTTCGACGAACGCCAGCCAGTCACACGCGTAGTTGAAGGTTTCCGTTGGGCTCGCCCCAACGGGACCACAAATTGCAGCTACCAAGAACAGGAATCGTAAACTGCTCTCCGTTCCGGCTCGTCCGGACGGAAGCCACGACTCAACAGCTATCCCGTCGCGCCATCATCAATCCGATTCCAAATAGCTCCGCGATTATACGGCCCAAAAGTCCCCACATAGTAACCGAATCGAAAAACAGGCTTCATCCCTTGGGCGTAGGCCAGGTTATTCAGCAGCGAAAGAGCAATGCTTTCTGGTGACTCGGTCACATGGCAGCCCAAAAGCACATGAATGTGATTGCTCAAGAGGCCAATTCGAGCAAGCCGCCAACCCTTGACTGAGCATGCTCGGACAATCATCTCACGCACGCCATGCAGAACGTCCTCTCGAATCTCATTCCAGTGGCCCGCGTTCTCAACGACGACGTGCAGACCATAAACATATTTCCCGTAATTCCCGATTTGCTCCGCAGCGGGCTCGATGGCCGCATCATGAAACTGCAGTGCCTCAAGCCGCTCGGTAACTCGATCGTCTACCATGAGATGCTTCTGCACTTGGCGAGCAACATATTGATCGAGAATCTCCGAGTTGGCATCGCCCACGCTGCCGATGAAATAGTTCCGGCGGAAGGCCGATGGGCTCAGTTGCTGTATGAGATACTGCCATCTCCCCTTGATGGAGCGGACTATTTCAGATGGAGAAAGATCAGGTCGCGTGCTGACGAAGAATTGAATCGCATTTGACGGCGATTCGTGAACTTCGAGAATGCGAACTCCATCGCCTTCTGCTGCGACTTTAACCCGGATTATTCACGGGGAAGTGAGTCCTGAAGAAATTCGGTGATGGGAGAGAATCGACCTTGGATGCTGCGCAGCATCCCCTTTCCCCTAATTCCACTGTTTCGCTGTGAGGTCCCGAGAACGCGGACTGTGC
>DASYEA010000362.1:0-7186 GCA_036499265.1 Schlesneria sp.
CTGCTGGTGGAACGGATTGCTCGTGACATCGGCTTCGAAGATGTCAGCACCTCCAGTCGACTGGCTCCGTTGATCAAGATCGTCTCCCGCGGCGACACGACCGTGCTGGACGCCTATTTGAATCCGATCCTGCGTGCATACGTCACTCGACTCAAGACTTCGTTAGCGAGCAATTCACTCTCGTCAGCAGGGGAGGGGGGAGCGACTCTCAAACTGATGACATCGTCTGGTGGACTGGTGGATGCCGATCGCTTCACCGGCAAAGACAGCATCATGTCTGGCCCGGCAGGGGGGGTGATCGGTTTTTCCCGAGTGGCTCAGAAAGCTGGTTTCGCAAAGTCGATTGGCTTTGATATGGGAGGAACCAGCACCGACGTCTCGCGATTCGATGGCCACTATGAACGAGAACTGGAGACGACAAAAGCGGGCGTTCGAGTTGTCTCGCCAATGCTTGCGATCGAAACCGTCGCCGCAGGGGGTGGCAGTGTTTGCGGGTTTGACGGCGTCAAACTGTTCGTCGGTCCACAAAGCGCAGGAGCCGACCCCGGGCCGGCCTGCTACGGCCGTGGCGGTCCACTGACGATCACGGATGTCAACTTTTATCTGGGCAAGATCGTCGCCAGTCGGTTTCCATTCCCGCTCGATCATCAAGCGGTCGAGCAACGTCTGACGCAACTTTGCGAGCAGGTCGCAACGTCACCACTGGGGCGAAGCTTTTCTCCGATCGAACTGGCTCAGGGATTTGTCGATATCGCGAACACGACGATGGCCCGCGCCATTCGCAAGATTTCGGTTGCTCGGGGCTACGATCCAGCCGAATACGCCCTGGTCACATTCGGCGGGGCAGGAGCACAGCACGCCTGTGAACTCGCCAGGTCATTGCGCATGACGACCGTGTTATCGCATCCCTATGCTGGAGTTCTCAGTGCGTATGGGATCGGTCTGGCTGATGTCCGTCGCCTGAAAGAATGTTCTGTTCTGAAGCCATTGACCGAGGATGCATTGGCTGATGTCGAGAACCTCTTCCAGGATCTCCAGCAAGTGGCCCATCGCGAGGTCGCTGCCGAAGGAATCCTGCCAGACTTGATTGACCTGCCGCTCCAAACACTGGAACTTCGCTACCGCGGAATCGAAGGGACGATCCTCGTTGACGAACCGGCAGATTCCTCAGTGGCAGAGAAGTTCAAGAGCTACTTGCAGGCCTACGCAGATCGACACCGCCAACTCTACGGATATGTCCGTGAGGACCGCCCGTTAGAAATCGTCAGTGCTCGCGTGGAAGTGGTTGGTCGTCGGGCCGACCCTGTCGAATCGACGCAGCAGTCGGTGGCGCGACAACCCGAGCCGTCAGAATGGACTCAGACAACCTTTAACGCCCTGCCTCATCGCACTGGCATCCATCTTCGCGAACAATTGCACGCTGGCGACCTCATCAACGGTCCGGCCATCATCTGTGAGCCGACTTCGACTGTCATCATCGACCCGGGGTTCACCGCGCGAATCCTGTCTGGGGGCGAGATCGTGATCGAGCTTCAACAGGGGACGTCTTTCGACGCGGTCACCAGTCGAACAGCGGAGGTCACTGCCGATCCCGTGAAGGTCGAGATCTTCAATCATCTGTTCGCGTCGATTGCCGAGCAGATGGGGATCGCGCTGCAGCAAACAAGCCTGTCGACGAATGTAAAAGAGCGCCTGGATTTCTCGTGCGGCATCTTTTCTGCCGCAGGAGACCTCGTGGTGAATGCTCCACACATTCCCGTTCACCTGGGAGCGATGAGCGAAACCGTGCGGCGAATCCTGGCGGACAACCCGGGACTGAAGCCGGGCGATGTGTTCGTCACCAACGACCCTTATCGCGGTGGCTCACATCTGCCTGATGTCACGGTGGTCACGCCCGTCCACGATGAGGCAACCAGCGAACTTCTCTTTGTCACGGCCAGTCGCGCTCACCACGCAGAGATTGGTGGCATTGTTCCCGGCAGCATGCCACCGTTTTCAAAAACACTGGCCGAAGAAGGAGTGTTGATCCGCAACTTCAAGCTGCACAGCCAACACCCGCTCCAAAACTTTGAAGCGGAATTGAAATCGCTACTCGCCTCGGATGCGTATCCATCACGCGCCGTCGACGACAACCTCGCCGATGTCGCAGCCCAGGTCGCTGCGAACCACACGGGCGTTCAGCAACTGCGCCAACTGGTCGATCGGCATTCGTGGTCAGTCGTCAGTGCCTATATGGGCCACATCCAGGCCGCTGCATCCGCCAAGATGCGACAAGCTTTGCGAGGTCTTTCGAGCCCGCATGCCGCATCTCCTCTTCAACCTCGTCACTCGTCACTTTCATTTCGTCACTTCTCATTCACCGACCATCTGGATGACGGCAGCCAGATTTGTGTCAGGATCACGATCGAGGGTGATGAAGCGACGGTTGATTTCACGGGGACTGGTCCAGTACTCGCTTCCAACTTGAATGCCAATCGAGCGATCGTCACGGCGGCGGTGCTGTACGTCTTTCGCTGCCTGATTCGCGATGATATCCCTCTGAACAGTGGTGTCTTGGAACCGGTCAAGATCATCCTGCCGGAATGCTTGTTGAATCCACCGGCTCATGCAGACCCCTCGCAGTGCGCAGCCATGGTAGGCGGCAATGTCGAGACATCTCAGCGTGTCGTGGATGTTCTGTTAGGAGCCTTGGGTGTGGCCGCGGCCAGCCAGGGAACGATGAACAACCTGACTTTCGGTGACGGAACGTTTGGCTACTACGAAACGATCTGTGGTGGGAGTGGAGCCACCCCGACCGCGGCCGGAGCAGATGCCGTTCATACTCATATGACCAACACGCGGCTCACCGATCCCGAAGTGATCGAACGCCGCTACCCCGTCCGCATCCACGAATTCTCGATCCGACGCGGTTCAGGCGGGGCAGGGCGGCAT
The DNA here is from genome assembly GCA_036499265.1 of Schlesneria sp. Lineage (GTDB taxonomy): Bacteria > Planctomycetota > Planctomycetia > Planctomycetales > Planctomycetaceae > Schlesneria. The sequence goes on from DASYEA010000362.1 coordinate 2,932, forward strand.
CGTGGCGGAGACGGCATCGTCCGCAAGATCGAATTCCTGAAACCGCTGCGAGTCTCAATCCTTTCGGAACGCCGAGGCCCATATCCCCCGTTTGGTCTGGCAGGGGGGAGTGCGGGTGAATTGGGGCAGAACCAACTGCAAAGGCACGGCGGCACCCACATCATTGACTTAGGAGGTAAGGTCTCCATGGATGTTGCCGGCGGAGACCTGCTGACAATTCAAACCCCCGGTGGCGGGGGGTACGGATCATCTGATTAAGGACCTATCGACTACCCAGCGCCGGAGCAACCGCGTATCATGCTGGTCGCGGGAAATTGACCTACCAAATTGTTGAAAAAGGATCGTGTTGTGGCTGCCAATCGACGAGCAGAAGTGGACAAGGCGCTGGCGGATGTGGATTTCGCCAAGAACAAGTACCAGGTGGAATTCGATACGACCGTGGGCAAGATCCTGCTCGATGTCTATCCCGACGTTGCCCCCGGACATGCCAAGAACCTGATTGGCCTGACCAAGATCGGCTTCTATGATGGCATCATTTTCCACCGCGTCATTTCGGGATTCATGATCCAAGTTGGATGTCCACAGGGGACCGGCACGGGTGGCCCTGGCTATACCATCAAGGCTGAGTTCAACAAGACGTTGCATGAACCGGGCATCCTGTCGATGGCGCGGACCAGCGATCCGAACTCAGCGGGCTCGCAGTTTTTCATCTGTCTGGAACGAGTCCCTCATCTCGACAACCAGTACACCGTCTTCGGCAAGACCGCCGATAAGGCGAGTCTGGAAGTAGTTCAGAAGATTGGCGCTGTTGAAACCAATCAAAGCGACCGGCCGCTGAAAGAAGTGAAGATCAACACGGCACGAGTGATCGTGACGCCAAAGTAATTGACGGCATATCGTCTCAGACTTCCGGAGTGATCGGGGCTTCGGAAGTCTGGGTGAGCGACTTCTCCGCGAGTACTTCATCACCCACTCGAATCAGGCCACCTTCGATGACCATGGCCGTGATTCCGCCATGACCGCGCATCGCGTTGAAGCCTCCTGCTCCCAGATTGTATTCCATTCGCGAACAAGGCTCGCACGGTCCGCTGAACTCCAGTAACACATCACCAACTCGAAACTGCTTCCCTTTCAGGGCGAGCAGGTTGATGCCCGAAACGACCAGATTTCGCCGCACCTGTTCGGGGCCGACTCGGTCCTTGTGAAGGAGGCCTGCGACAGCGATCAGATGCTCATGTTGGATCAAGCTCACCTGCCGCTTGCTGCCAACTCGACCTTTCACCTTATGATCGCCTTCCAATCCTCGTCCGGTTACGACGATGGCCTCTCGGACGCGCTGTAACTCACCCATTCGTTCAGGCCGCAAGCCGATCCACTCCAACCGGCCGACCTGTGGTAAGATCTCAAAAAGTGATTTTGCTGTTTGCACCAAGATCCTCCCTGAACACAAGCGAACAATAGGACGAATAGCCATCGTGTGATGAACCTCATTGTAAAACCTCGCGCTACTTTTGTCCGTGTATTTCGTGTGTTCTGTGGTTATCTTTCTTGAATGCCAATCCACAAGCAAACGCCACAATTCATCACTGGTGCTGATGTGCGTCAGGCCTGTCGCGCTGGCGACTGGACGGGGCCGACAGCCGGGTTCGCGCCAGGGTATTCTCAAGCGAACGTGGTGATTCTTCCGAGCGATTGGGCGTCCGAGTTTCTGCTGTTCTGCCAACGCAATCCGCGGCCCTGTCCGTTAATCGCTGTGACCGACCCGGGAAGCTGGCAACCGAATGTTGCTCCCGATGGGGATCTTCGCACGGACCTTCCCAAGTACCGGGTCTGGCGAGGCGGACAACTGGTCGACGAACCAACATCCATCGTAGATCTGTGGCAAGACGACTTCGTCAGCTTCTTGATTGGTTGCTCGTTCACGTTTGAAGCAGCACTTCTCAAGGCCAGAGTTTCTGTTCGGCATATCGAGCTTGGTTGCAACGTGCCGATGTTTCGAACCAATATTCCTTGCGAGTCCGCTGGACGCTTTTCGGGGCCGCTTGTCGTTTCGATGCGTCCGTTGAAACCCGCCGATACTGATCGTGCGATTGAGATCTCGGCGCGGTTCGGTGAATCACATGGGGCACCAGTCCATATTGGTGATCCCGGACAAGTTGGAATCACCGATATCAGTCGTCCCGACTATGGCGATGCCGTCCCAGTGCATCCCGACGAACAACCCGTCTTCTGGGCCTGTGGTGTGACACCGCAAGCGGCGCTGTTGGAAGCGAAGCCACCGCTGGCGATTACGCATGCCCCGGGCTGCATGTTCCTGACCGATTTGATCTCGGACTGAATTGTCCGCAATTCATCTCGGCGGAAGTGCCTTGGTGTCCGGACAGTCCAAGAGGAGATCGAGAGTTGGATTCGCCCAGATGCCGATCTGTTCATTGCCCGGCACGAGGACTTCCTGATCCGGTTCGATGCTGGTGATGGTGCGAACAAACTTGATCGCTTGCAGGTGCCGATCGTAGTGGGGAAGATCCTGGATCGCGATCGGATCCGAGAGTTTGATGCCCGCCTGATGGTACGCCTTCTCGACCAGTTCGCTGCAATAGAGGCGGTCGTTGTCGAGCTTCAACTGATCGTCGTATTTCTCACGTCGTCGATAAACCCCTTGACCGAACGCCGCGACTTCAGCCAATGCTTCAGGCGTGAGATCGCGATGCCGCTTAATCGCGACTTGATGGAGGTCGCGATTCGCCAATAGTTCGCCAAAGCGAGTTCGGATGCAGCCCTTGCTGCGAATGTCGTAGACGTATGTTTGCCCCTCTTCGATCGCCACAATCCCAATGTGTGAGAAGCGACTAGCCGTCAAATCTGTGCTGAGCTCCGAAAAATTAACGGTTCCCAGCAACATCAGGCAGTCGCCGCGCATGAAGACGATGTCACCATTTTGAAGGTGAGTGTCCGCCCAGTCGTTCCACTCGCGGAGGTGCTGTGTACGAGCATCATTTCGAGCGGGAACGAGTGATATCATCGGTTTGGATGTCGATCGAGTCCCCGCGCACCCCGATCCGATCACCAGCATCGCTGTGATTGTGATCGACATCAGATTGATCCGACTGACCATCGTGGTTGGCCCACGTCTGCAGAGCAAGTCAACCTTTGAGGGCGGCGAACAATGCCGCCCGGCGGAATGCTGGGATTCCAACGAAGATATTCGGTTTCCGGATTCGCGCACACATCAATTCGTTTTCGAGGCAAGTACGCTGTCAGCAGGATTTGCCGATCGTCTGGAACTACGAACGATAGTGCTTCATCTGATAAGATCGTGTCTCACGAAAATGGATTCGACCATGTTAGGAATTGTCTGATGACCGAGAACTCACGCTTGCACCAAGCCACATTGTTGCTGAGGTCCGCATACGGCGGTCGCGATGGGCTTGATCACGGTTCCTGTTGGTCGCGATGTTTGCGAACTCTTTTCGGGATCGGAGCAGGGCATCCCGCAGAAGCCGCAATCATGGGACTGTTAGCTGCTGGTCCCGTGGCCACGCCAACTGGAACGACCGGTGCGTCGGCAGGCCAACTCGTTGAGATCCTACAGCCTGTTCCGCGTGGACCTCAGAAAGCGTCCGTTGTTCGCGCATTCGCAGCGTGGTGGACAACGCAATTCGGCGATGACTGCAATCCCGATTGGACCGGCAGCATCTCGACATATCGAGAGGCTTTGCGACAGATCCGCGGTTTAGGGCCGGCGGTTGTCGACGAATTACTGCTGTTTGGGCCCGGCCTTGCCGTTTTTCCGGTGGATCGGACGGCTTTGCGAGTCGCCGTGCGTCATGGATGGCTCGACTTACCTGTCGAAGACGAAGATGCCCAGTCCTTGTTTGTGCGAGGGGCCGATCGCTCGGTCACGGAGATGAGGGAATTGTCGCAGCTCCTGACAAAAGTCGGGGAGGAGCATTGTGGTCGCGAACCCCAATGTGACGGTTGCCCGCTGCAGTCGATGTTGCCCGAGGGTGGACCGCGAAATCCCCAAAGCTGCTGACGTTCGATCCCACCTTTATTTCCTCATTTGGAGGCGGCACAACCCGCACAACCGTCACAGTCACCGGCAGACCGGCAACTTTCGCCGATTCGCAGAGTCTTTGTAGGCAGAATATCTTCGCGCCAACCGATTCTTTCTAGGAAGAGTGGGGTGTTTGCGTAGGAGATGTTGCCGTGAGATTCGATCAAATTGTTATCGGTGCCGGACGAGACGCGATTG
>DASYEA010000363.1:0-2309 GCA_036499265.1 Schlesneria sp.
CAGACGCTGCCGAAACTCCCCTGCCCCTTCAATGTGACTTGCATCTCGGCGTAGCCAGTCTTCAGCTCAGGCTTCTCGGGATGAAAGTCTTTGATGGCCAATTTATCGCTTTCCGCAAGCTTCGCTACTTCTTTGAGGAACGAACCAGCGTCTGCATCCCGCGGCACTCGTCGCTGCAGGTTGGCGATTCGGGTTGTCACTTCGTGCAGTTTTTCGACCGCGATTCGATGATGCTGGCGCGTGACCGGACCGTTGTGAACCGATGCCAACAGGTCGTCGATCTTGGCCGACGTCTCGGCGATTTCGTGGACCGCAGGCGCGTGCAGGAACGAATAACCGACGGTCGTGCAGATCACGGTGGCAAGCACGCCCGCGTAATGCAGCAATCGGCCGAATCGCTTTGTGTCTTCGTCAATGACTTCCACTGCAGCACCTACACGATCAATTCAATTCAGCCACAGAGGTCACAGAGTCCGCAGAGAAATATTCAATCAGAAGAAAAACGCTCAAAGTCAGCCCCATCCCCGAATGTGACTTTAAACCTTCTCCTCTGCGATCTCTGTGTCCTCGGCGGCTAATGATTCACCGCCAATATCTGGTAATCTCGCGTAACTAAAACTCGCACCGTACTTCGTAATCTCGCAGGGCAGACTCTTTGTCTTCACGTTCCTTGAGTGTCAGCAACTCAACTTTTCGGAACACGCCCGACTTCTGCAGCCCGTCCAGCAATTCGGCGACGGCTGGATTGTCGAGCGACACGCCGCTGACCGACAGGCCTGGCGTCTTCGTCCCATCGCTCGAACTTTGGCCGCCCTGAAAATTGCTGATCTCAAACTTGGTGACTCGCAGCCGACCCTTTGATTTTTGAGCCGAGTCGCTGATTACGCCCAACAATGTCAGCGCGTTTCGTTGACAATCGAGCTCTTTAGCAACCGTCTCTTGCTGCTCCAATTCTTTCAGTTGCTGCCGCATCTCCATTAGTTGCTTAAGCATTGCTTGCGTTGGTGCATGTTCGCGCGACAGCGTTTCCAGCTGCTGCGTAAGTTGTCGGTCTTCGCGCATCTCGTACCAGTGCCAGCCCCAGCCGGTCAGCAGCACGGCGGAGATGATTGTCGTCCACTGTACTAGGCGCTTGCGGACGATTTGCTGTCGCCGGAACGATTGTGGCAGCAGATTGATTGCCGTTCTCATGCTGCCCTCCACACGAGCGACGACAACGCAGCCGCGCTGCCGAACACGGCCGCCCGATTTCCGGCAGCGCACTCAATCGGCGCTGCCTCCGATTCCAAAGTCCAAACATGCACCGGCAGCGACAAGGCCTCGGCCAGGTAGGGCCCAATGTTTTTCATCGAAGCGCCGCCACCCAGCAGCCAGACCGTGGTCGGCTGCAAGTGTCGTCGCTGCATTTCTGTAAACTGGAGCGTGCGACTAAGCTGACGGACTAGTTCGTCGAGTGTTCCTGATGCCGCGCTCGTAATTGCCTTGGCGGCTTCCGGATCGGCCCCCGGCGCGGCGCCCGGCGCCACAACGCCATCCTGTTCGACAAGATGCTGCGTCTCGTCGACCGTCACATCGAGTTCACTCGTGATCGCATCCAGCACTTTGCCGAACGCACAGTCATGAATTCGCCGACTGTACAGCGGTCGTTCATCGCCGGCGATGCACAGTGTTGTGTTCGAGTATCCCCAGTCGACCACGAGCGCTCGCTTTCCGCCCGTCAGGCCGCCGGCGAGGCCGACCGTTCGCGCCATTGCCAGCGGCAGTCCGTCGATCGCCCAACAATCCAATCCGCTCTTCCGGCAATCGCGCCACACTTGCGAGATCCATAATCGCGAAGTCGCCAGCACGTTTACGTTGAACGAGTCGGTGCCCTTCTCGGTCTTCCCGGGCTCGGTCTCCCAAAAATCAAATTCCATGGGATTCCGCAACTCCGCCCAATCCTCGGCCAACTCGTCGGCGATAATCGTCCGACGTTCCTGGTCACTGCCTGGTGGCACGTTCAAACTTCGCAACTGACACGCATTCATCGGCAAAGCGCTGATCGCGTTCCGGCCCTCAAAATCCCCACACTCGATTGCCGCGCGAATCTCTGGATACGACGTGATGGGCTGCTCGAGAGCGAGCCCATCGTCCCCCGACCACGACGTCGGCCGTTGAATAACGGCGGCCCGATGCAGGCGCACACGCCCCCCGTCTCGCACCGTTTGTGCGAGCTTTACGGTGTGCGTCCCTACATCGACACCTATCCAGCCATATCGCTGCGGCAATCGCAAACTACACTCCTCCATGCGGTAGGTGTCAGGTGTCTG
>DASYEA010000364.1:0-4231 GCA_036499265.1 Schlesneria sp.
CACCGGAAGGATCTCGCCACCAGATGGCGATCGGTAGAGCAGGGACGGGCGTCCCTTCGATAGCACGAACGCCGGAAATACGATTGTCGATTGAGGCTTCTACTCGCGTGGCCACGTCGCCTTGCGATTGTCCGGTTGCCCCAGCCACAAACAGTCCGACAGGATTGTTCGTTCGTCGGCTGCGAATTGCGGTCACCACGGCGGTCGTTGGATTCTCGGTGGTTTCCGAGAACTTCACCAATCCCGATTCGGTATCGAGAAGCAGACGGCCCAGTCGGATGTCCCCTTCTGGGTCAGTATTCAAGACGACGGGAGAACCAGCGACCAGGTTCTGGCTGGCAATCCAGGCTGCTGAAGCGCGAGCTCGTTCGTAACGCAGCTCCGGGACAGCGTTCAGTTTCAAAAGATCGTCGTTGGCGAGTTCTGAAGCCGCCGCCAACGCAGCCGCCTCGGCTGCCGTCGTCAGTTCCAGATCGGCGGTATCGAGCCAGAGTCGATCGAGAATCAACGCGAGGCCCGCCATGACCACCAGCAGCGCGATCGCGACCGCTGGCGTCGTGAAACCACGACGATGCGATTTGCGAACTTGCGTTCCAGGCAGCGATAACAGGCGAGTCTTTTTCATGATGAACTTGCGGGTTTATTCCGAGACAAACGATTCACACGGTCACTAGACAAATCCACAGCAATACCAGAGTCATCTCTTTGTTGATCGAACGCTGCGAGACTTAACGGCTCGGCAGGAGCCTCGCCCTCCCAGGTGAATACGACTATCAGTGCCTGAAGCCCACGTACCGAGATACGCGGGCTGGCGGTGTGTTGCCAGGATCAGTTGTGAACAGGTTGACCGAACAAGGCGGTCGGCACTGGTCGTGGCTGATTATCTTGAGTAGGTTGTGCCGCCGGTGGTGCGGGGGTTGGTGCTGGACCATTGTTCTGTGGGACATCGGGAAGCGGACCCAATCGCGGTGGCAAGGCAAAGTTCTGACGATCGTTCGTCGTCTGGTTTGGAGCCAGTCGAGTGCCGAGCATCCGTCCGCGATCATCGAAGTACTGAGTGGCGCGATTGGCACCACGATAGATCTCGGTCAGCAACGGATCTTTGCCTTTGACGCCCGGGGTCAGGCCCAGGATCTCATAGAAGGTAATCCGTTCCGTGCTCGTCAGGGCGATTCCGCCGTTACCTTTGCCGTTCGGGTTATAGGTCAGCGTGAGCTTCCCCTTGTCCTGGGCCAGCACGATGATATTGGCTTGAGTCTCGGTCAGTTCCAAGGTGACGTGGTTGTTGCCACGATCAACCGATCCCTGAGTGAAGTTGCGATTGATCGCCAGGATTTTCACTCCTTCGAACAACCGCATCGTCAACCCACCCTGGAGATCACTCATACCGGTCCCTCCCGCGGTGGTGAAGAGAATGTCAACGTGATCACCAGGCTTGATCATTCCATCGACCATCGAAGCGCCATCGCTTATTGGAACAGTGACGGCTCGCATCCCGGCGGTCAGTTCCAGCTTGGGAAGCTCGCCTGGTTGGTAGAGCTGATTGGCCTTGATGGGCTCGGCAGCTTTCAACGGAGTCTTCGAAACGCGACCCACAATCACGCGATTGGTCAGCAGCATTTCGCGGGTCAACTGATCGACGGGAACTTTACCCATCCCCAGATGACGCTCAGTCATCACCGTCCCTGGCGAGATATCCGTGATGGCCATTGGAATATCGCGCATCGCCGGAGCGACTCGCTTTTCCGTTACGGCCAGCAGTTTCTGGGCGACATAGCCCACAACCAACAGGCCGATGACCCCAAACATGACCATTGTCAAAGCAGCAGGCGTCAATCGTCTCACTTCACTACCCCCCGACCGATGTTTGAGGTTATCCGGATACGAACCGAGTCCGTGTCTTCCGCCAACCGAATCTCGGCTCTGTTGATGAATCCCAATCTATGACCACACTGATCACGGCACCTGATGAGGGACCGTGCAACTATTCTCGAATCATGCGTGTTTCTGAGTACAGGTTTCGACCATTCAAACTCAGTCCGATCGGCCACAGCAGGTCGGGCGATGCAGATGTCATTGGAGTCTGCACTGAGACAACAACGACATCGCCACTGTGCAGTCCGACATCGACACCAACTTGAATCCCGGTTTGAAGTCGCGGACTCAGGACATTGCGGATCTCTGCTTCAACGGACTCGGCTGTCGCTCCCGGTAGACTGGCTTTTCGAGCTCCCACGCGGGTGGCTTCGACGACCAGGCTTCGTGAGTAGAACAGCACGGTAAACTCAAACAGACCCATCAAGACAATCAACAAGATTGGCAATGTCAGTATCAATTCCAGGCTCAGCACGCCGCGTCGTGACCGCGTCGATTTGCGAAGAGCTTGTGATCGGGTTGTGTTTTTCATCGTTCCACCTGCGCCTGCTGTTGTGGGGCAGTCCGCGGTGGACCAAGTTGACCTTCCTTGATGAATCCCGCTCCGTTGAGCAACATCAACAACCAGGCTGCGGTGGCCACGGGAACGGCAAATGGCAGCAATCGTCGGGCTTGCTTCTCGGCCATCGTTTCCGGCCTGTGAATCGCCTTACCATTGGCATCCGTTTTCCCCGTTGCCAGATGCTGCTGCTTCCACTTCCGGGTGCCGTATCGCAACACTTTGTAGACAGTGACAATCGCCACATCGACCAAGACGATCAGCGTGCTGACAATCATCAGCAGCAGGGTGAACTTGATTCCCATCCAGACACTGATGGCTCCCATCAGTTTAACGTCACCAGCACCACCACCCGCCACGATGAACAACAGCAGATAGGTACCAAAGCCAAGCGCAAATCCACCGAGGCCGTCCTGTAGACCATGCCAGCCCCAGAACGTGATCTGATAGAGGAGACCCATCGCGAAGAAAGGGACCGTCAGCTTGTTGGGAATCTTCCAGAAGCGGATGTCTGTATATGCCGCAATGGTGGTCAGCAGGCCAACGCCGACAATGAAGACGATGTGTTGAACAGTCCATTCGAACATTTGATTTCCTCTGCGGACCACAAGGCTTCGCGAACACGAATCGCCCGTCTGGCGGGCGCACTACGATCGATGCAATCGCGTCCATCCCGGCTATCTTCGCCGAGCAACGTAACTCGTGTTGCAAACATAACACAGGTTTCCGGAATGGACGGAAGACGTTGCCAAATGTCTCCATTTTCACGTGCAACTTGGCGACATGAGGCTTTTGGGAGACAACACAATCGGCATGTTGAGCAGCATCGTTACAGACCACAGCATGCAGTCTTGCTGACGGGCCGCAGCCGGAACAACAGTCATTGAGGTGGCGACTCGGTTTTCTGGCAATGCGGGACATTTGTCCCGGTTGTACTGAAAATGCCGAGGATGCTGATTGCAACGATCGGCTAGTCTTCGACGGCGAACTGCTGCATAATCCGCATCTCCGAAACAACGGAATTCAATTGTCGCGGCGAAGTGCAAAAGGAATGCGTCAGACGTGCTAGCCACATGATCGTGGCCGAGAATGTCAGCGGATGTGGCCCGGGCACTTGATGAAAGACGCAACCACGCTGCGAAGCTTTGTCAGATCTTGTTAATTAGGGAAGTAAGGATGCTCGATTTTTTGCGGTCGGCCGAAGAGGCTGCGCGACGTGGCGGACATGTTCTGCGGGCCTGGTCTTCGAAATTCACAGTCAAAGAGAAGAGCCGATCCAACCTGGTCACTGAGGCCGACTTCGCATCGCAACAGGCGATTCATGACTTTCTGAAAGGGCGATATCCAAACCATGGTTTCCATGGCGAAGAGGGATTGGACGAGGTTCGTCCGGACTCACCGTACAGGTGGATCGTTGACCCATTAGACGGTACGACAAACTACGTTCACGGTTTCCCGTATTTTGCGGTGTCGATTGGCCTGGAATACGAAGGGCAACTCGTAGCGGGTGCGATTTACGATCCGACACACGATGAGATGTTTCTCGCCGCGCGTGGATCGGGCGCGACGCTGAATCGTCGACCACTACATCGGTCCGATGTCACAGAACTCGGACAGGCCATGCTTGTTGCCAGCCTGCCTGTGGCGACCAGTCCTGAAGATATGGCAGTGAAGCGTTTCCTGCGAATGTTGCCGCATGCTCAGACTGTCCAACGGACCGGTTCCGCGGCATTGAACCTGGCCTATATCGCTGCTGGACGCCTGGACGGATTCTGGTCGACCAGTCTGAAGCCGTGG
>DASYEA010000365.1:0-3732 GCA_036499265.1 Schlesneria sp.
CCAATAAACGCCACCTTTGCGACTCTGTTCGGGGCTGGCGGGCACCAAGGATGCTGGGCCGATTCGACACTGCCGAACCTCCAGAAGATCAACAACATTCTGGACGCGTTAGAACGCCATCGATTTCTCCAACCGGATGCACAAGTCACTCAATTGAGTTATCGTCTGTCTCATCCGTTTGACGAATCATCACAGCTATTTGCCGACCCGTAGAAACTATTTTCCTCCATGACGCTTCTTCTGATCCGTAATGGTACCGTCCATGATCCTGCCAACGGGGTTGACGGAGCCGTCCGCGATATCTGGGTTGAAAACGGTCGAGTGATCGCGCCTCCAACGAGTCCCGCAGTGAAAGCGGATCGAGTCCTCGATGCTTCTGGCCTGGTGGTGATGCCCGGTGGTATCGACATGCATTGCCACATCGCGGGGCCGAAGGTCAACGCGGCGAGGAAAATGCTGCCGGAAGAACACCGTCGTGGAGCGAAGCTGCATCGTACGGAACTGCTACGATCGGGAATCGCGGGAGCTGTGCCGACGACATACGCCACCGCTTACCTGTACGCCGGTTTGGGTTACACGACGGCATTTGATGCGGCGATCCCGCCCCTGACAGCGCGGCATGCGCATGAAGAGTTCCTCGACACGCCACTGCTGGACAAAGGCTTCTTCGTACTTGCGGGCAACAATCAGTATGTGATGCAGCAACTGAAAAATAAGCAGCCGCAGTTGGTCAAAGCGTATCTCGGTTGGTTGCTCGGCGCGACGAAGGGTTATGCGATCAAGGCGGTCAATCCGGGCGGTGTCGAAGTTTGGAAAAGCCGTGGCCTGGGAAATGTCTCGGGATTGGATGATCAGGTCGATCACTTCGATATCACGCCTCGCCAGATCCTGGTGGGGTTAGCTAAGGCCGTTGATGAACTGGGTTTGCCGCATCCTCTGCACATTCACTGCAACAACTTGGGCATGCCCGGCAACTGGTCAACGACGCTGGAAAGCATGCGAGCCCTGGAAGGGCATCGCGGGCACGTGACTCATATTCAGTTCCACAGCTATGCGGGCGATCCAGACGACCAGGCCACATTCGGATCTCGTGTCACGGAATTGGCCGACTATGTCAACTCGCATCCCAATCTGACGGTCGATGTCGGCCAGGTGATGTTTGCACGAACCTGTTCGATGACCGGTGACGGCCCGTTGGGGTACTACCTGCATAAAGTCACCGGCGGAAAATGGTTCAGTGGTGATATTGAACAGGAAGCGGGATGTGGGATCGTTCCGATTCAGTACAAGCAAAAAAGCCTTGTGCATGCATTGCAGTGGGCGATTGGCCTGGAGTGGTATCTGCTGGTTCAGGATCCGTGGCGAATCGCGATGAGCACTGATCATCCGAATGGGGCGTCGTTCCTGGCGTATCCGCAGATTATCGCTCTGTTGATGGACCGCAATCGTCGCCAGGAAGCGATTGCGTCGCTGCCTGAGGGGGTGCGATCACGTTGCGTGCTGCCGGAGCTCACTCGTGAATACACGTTGAATGAGATCGCGATTATCACTCGAGCCGGCCCCGCCCGCATTCTGGGACTGACGCAAAAAGGGCATTTGGGAGTCGGTGCCGACGCCGATGTGACGATCTATTCACCTCAGGCTGATATCGAAACGATGTTTGAACTCCCTCGTTACGTCCTGAAAGCGGGCGAGATTCTGGTTGACGACGGTGAAATTCGTCAGTCGATTGACGGAGCCACGCTACACGTTCGCCCGGAATTCGACGAAGGTGCCGTGCCATCAATCCGCGAGTGGTTCGAATCTCGCTACACCGTTCAATTTGCAAATTATCCGGTAGATGACCACGAGCTGGGGGCACAAGTTGAAGTCGCCACATCCCCACGTTAGCCAAAGTAGTAGGCACACTCCGTGTGCCGTTCTGCTTCCAAGCCGCCTTCTCGTCCGCCGAAAAAAAAGCCAACCGCAAATCCGTTCGTCCAAAGACATCGGAGTCGAATAGCAATCACGGCGTCGTGTGAATCCGCTTTCTGCTCGGCGGAGCGAGAAGGCGACTTGGGCAGATGAGTTCGGCACTCAGAGATTGCCGTCTCCATTGAATGACGCCCCTCAAGCGAATCGGATTGCCGCGCGGGCGGAAAACGAATAGTCTGCGGGTGGCATCGTCGTTTCTCAGGAAGGCACCCATGACAACTGCACCATTTGTTCGCTTGCACCCCGAAGATAACATCGCCGTGGCGGCTCGACGTGTTCCCGAGGGAACAAAATTCTCGCTTGGCGGCGTCGAAATCACCGCTCGCGAAAATGTCGATATGGGACATAAGATCGCACTGCGGCCGATCGAAGAGGGGCAGCCGATCAAGAAATTTGGGCAGACGATTGGATTCGCCTCGACGAATGTCTCTGCGGGCGGATGGGTGCATGTGCATAACGTCACTGCTGGAGACCTGACGCTGGACTACGCATTTTGTTCCGAGATCCCTGATGCTCCCACGCCGATTGAAGGTCGCACGTTTATGGGATACCGGCGTCCCGACGGCCGGTCGGCAACGCGAAATTATATCGGGATCATCAGCACGGTGAACTGCTCGGCGACGGCCTCGAAATATGCGGCTCAGAAATTCGATACTGCCTTGCTGGAACAGTTTCCGAACGTCGATGGCGTCGTCCCGCTAGTTCATAAAGGAGGGTGTGCCTTCCAATATGGCGGGCCGGATCATCAACAACTGACGCGAACTCTTTCCGGGTTCGCTCGACATCCAAACATCGCGGCTTACATCGTGCTGGGATTGGGCTGTGAGACCAATCAGGCGTCATTTCTGATGGACAACGGGGGTCTGATCCAACTCGGTGGATCGTCCCAGTTGCCGACAAAAGCTCCTCTGGTCATGAACATCCAGGATCAAGGGGGCATCGCGAAGACCGTCAAGAAAGCCGTCGCCGCCATTCACGATCTACTGCCCGAAGTCAATCGCGTCCAACGAGTCCCCATCCCCGTCTCTGAGATCATGCTTGGCCTGGAATGTGGCGGCAGTGACGGGAACAGCGGGACGACTGCCAATCCTGCCTTGGGCTATTGCAGTGACTTACTAGTCGCACACGGCGGGACGGCCGTGCTCAGCGAAGTGACTGAGATCTACGGTGGGGAACACCTGCTGACCCGTCGATCCGTCTCTCGCGAAGTCGGTGAAGCACTGTTGGAGCGAATTCGCTGGTGGATTGAATATACCGCGAAGTTCGGCGAGCGAATCGATGCCAATCCCTCGGTCGGTAATAAAAAGGGTGGCCTGACGACGATCTATGAAAAGTCACTCGGGGCGATTGCCAAAGGGGGCACGACCGCGCTGCGAGCCGTCTACAAATACGCCGAACCCGTAACCGAAAAGGGGTTCGTGGTGATGGACACACCTGGGTACGATCCGGCGTCCGTGACGGGGATGGTTGCTGGCGGAGCCAATGTCTGCTGTTTCACCACCGGCCGGGGAAGCTGCTTCGGCTGCAAGCCGGTCCCGACGATCAAGATTGCGACTAACTCTCCAATGTATAATCGTATGGTCGACGACATGGATATTAACGCCGGCACGATCCTGGACGGCGCGACGATCGAAGAAGTTGGCCGCGAGATCTTCGAAGAAGTTGTCGCGGTTGCTGGCGGAAAAAAGACGAAAAGTGAAGCACAAGGGATTGGTGACGAGGAATTCTGCCCTTGGACTTTCGGGCCGATCACGTGAT
>DASYEA010000366.1:0-4818 GCA_036499265.1 Schlesneria sp.
TTTGCGACAGCATCAGGCAGATCATCAGAGTAGGCTCGATCCATGAAATACCGTCGGTTGGGACGAACAAATTGGCAGGTGAGTGACATCGGCTATGGCATGTGGGGCATGGCTGGCTGGACCGGGTCGGATCTCGATGAAGTGAATCGCGCGCTGCGTCGCTCGGTCGCCCTGGGCTGTAATTTTTTTGACACGGCGTGGGGCTACGGAGCGGGTAAAAGCGAATCGATCCTTGGTGAACTTGTTCGCGATTTTCCCGGCCAGAAACTCTACACCGCGACCAAGATTCCGCCGAAGAATTTCAAGTGGCCCAGTCGTCGCGAGTATTCCGTGGAGGACTGCTTTCCACCGGAGCACGTTGAAGAATACGTGACTGCCAGCCTGCGAAACGCCGGATTACCGTCGTTCGATCTGATGCAGCTTCACACTTGGGAAGACAGTTGGCTGAACGACGACCGGTGGTATCACAAGCTGAGCGATCTCAAATCGCAAGGTCTATTTCACGCCATCGGGATCAGCTTGAACCGGTGGGAGCCATGGAACGGCGTGGCCGCAGTGAAGAGCGGGCTGATTGATTGTGTGCAAGTCATCTACAATATCTTCGATCAGAACCCTCAAGACGAGCTCTTCCCGGCATGCCGCGAACACGATGTCGGCGTGATCGCACGCGTTCCCTTCGACGAAGGGACCCTGACAGGAACATTGACGAAGTCTTCAAAGTGGCCTGCCAGCGATTGGCGCAGCAGCTACTTCGTGCCAGAGAATTTGAACGCCAGTGTGGACCGGGCTGAAGCACTACGGCCGCTCGTTCCAACTGGAATGTCCATGGCGGAGATGGCTTTGCGGTTCTCTCTGTCCGATCCGAACGTGGGAACCGTGATTCCCGGCATGCGATCTGTGCGAAATGTCGAGGCAAATATGGCTGCCAGCGATGCTGGTTCGTTGCCTAGAGGACTACTTGAGGAACTTGCACACCACCGCTGGGTGCGGCAGCCGACCGAGTGGTCTCAATGACAGAGGTGTCTTTGTTTGCGGGTTGCAGCCTGATTTATTTTGGGGAATTCGAAGAGATGATCGGCGCGGCATGGATACCGGCGCCTTGATTGGGGTCTTCAAAATCGGCAACCGAATAATTGAGGCCCCACTCTGACGCCTGCCGCTGGTACTCTATGCATTGTGCGAAGTTGTGCCATAAGTAGTAGGGCGATCGTTCGCAACGGTCGGTTCCCATCAATGTCCACATCGCATAGCCCGATCGGTGATCTGGCATAGGGTGCGCTTCGCGCCAACGTTCTGCGCGCGAGCAATTGTGCCTTTCCAATCGACGAGCAAAATCGTGAAGATAACCTTCAACGAGCATTTCTCGTGGGCGACGAATCGATCCCCAGAGATCTTCGACAATCTCTGCGTTTCCCCATCTCGCCACGGCAAGACCGATGCATTCCGTTCGAAATCCGAAGTTGAACGAGGTCGTGTAGCTGCAGAAAGTGGCGTACTGCGATTCCGAGGCGAGCGCCCGCAAGCTGGTTGCCCAGTCTGTCAGGAAAAGCCAACGTCGCGAAAACTTGACGAGGATGTCCAATCCCAATGACTGAGCCCAGGTAAGCCCGCCCACAAACGCAGTGAGATCCCCGATATAAGGAGGTTGCCGAGTATTGTTGCTTTCAAAGTCGCAGCCATAAGACTTGCACAGATCCGCAATACGTTCGGCATGATGACTTCCATCATCATGCACAAGTAGTGGGATGTCTGGGTAGAGTCGGCGGCGAGCCTCCAACTGAAGGTGGATGTACGGTAGTGCGGCGAATGTCCCGATCACCACCCCAATTCGCGGTGTGGCCGTGAAGAGGCTCTCTGGCGCTGGTGGGCATCGCAATGCTTTGCCGTGATTCCAATGCTGATGTATTTCGACAGAATTATCCGGTTTCATTCTTGCCCGCTTCCAAGACCACCTCATGCCCCTCAGGCCGAAGAATAATCGAATTACGGGTGTCGGGCCAGCAATCTTGCACTGACTCGTAAATCGACTATCAACGGATCACTGAAGACACCTGTCGCCAGGAACGTTGCTTCGAAATGGGCAGCCCGGAGAAAGAGAAAGGTCCGAGTCATCCAGCGATCAGTTTCCGTTTCGGATCAGATCGGGATGCTTGGTTCGCACCTGCATCGCCTTTGGAATGGAATGGCTTTGGATGTAGGGCACATACGGATTCCTGCGTGCGAAGTCCTGGTGGTACTCTTCCGCGGGATAAAACTCTTTAAGCGGTTCGAGCTTGGTGACGATGCGTTTCTTGTGGACTTTTTTCGCATCCAATTCAGCAATTTTGGCTTCCGCCAGCTTCTTCTGTTCGTCGTCCGCATAGAAAATCGCAGATCGGTATTGGCGACCGATATCCCCTTCGCCTTGCCGATTCAACTGAGTCGGATCGTGTGCATCGAAGAACACGGCCAGCAAGTCTTCGTATGAGACTTTGTTCGGATCGTAAGTCACGCGGATCGCTTCTGCATGGGCTGTTGTTCCAAGGCGAACGCGGTCGTAATTCGCCGTCGCCTTGGTTCCACCACAGTAGCCACTCTCGACATCGACGACGCCGGCAACCTGCTCAAATGCAAACTCGGTACACCAGAAACATCCCCCGGCGAAAACCGCAGTCTCGGTTTTTCCTTCTTCAGAAGCCGCGATTCCTGGCGCGGCAACGGGCGTTGCGTCCGTGGTGACGGCCTTGCCAGGTTGACCCGCGGGAATTCGTGCTCCAGCTTTTGGAACTTTGATTTCTGCCGCCATGATCAATGAGAAGCCTACGATTGCTGCTCCAAGTGCTACCGTCGCCAATACAGCTACTCGCATCATAGATTCCAACGAATGAAAGGCAGTTTTCACAGAGCGGGCTGATCACGTCGCTCGTGGGAACTTTACCGTCGTGCCCCGACACTGTCAAATTTTGGACAGCCCGTATAACGCAACGGAACGAGCAAACTTGGAATAACCGGCGGAGTTTACGAAAAACTCAGAGACTGGAAACGCCATCCGGCGCGACCGGTTTGAATTCGATGAGAACTTCTCGGAAGGTGGTGGTCCCGATATTTTTTGCGCTGTGAGTGATCGGTACGGCGGGATAACCCGGTCGATCCGCGACGATGTGATCACCGTCGATTCGGAAAGCTACAGCTCCGCCGGATTCGAGTTCCACTGTGTCGAGCAACTCTCCCTTTGGGCCAAACACTTCAAGAGTCGATCCCGCGAGTATGCGAACGACGTAGTCGAGCTTGTGAGTGTGTGTGGAACCTCGCTCACCCGGTTCCAGATCGAGATGCCAAACAATGACGCGATCGTTTTCGAAGACTTTCTGCGTTCCAACTCCAGCCATGTTATCGTCCTTTGCAGTCGGTCTGTGGGAGGCGGCACTATTAATCGCGATTCGCTGAAGGTTCGGCTTGTCGTCCATTGGCTGTCCATCGTGGACTCATTGCATCTCGTTGATCGAGACACCCAGGCAGCGATTGCGCCTGCGGAAATGAAATAGGCCCACATGGCAATCGTCAACGCAGACCGATCTTGTGTCTTGATTGCGTCTCGCAATAACGCTTCGTGCGGCGTTAATTGAGGTCGTGTCACGAATGCATCTCGCAGTGATGTCGGTAACGCGAGATGTTGACACATTCGATAATGATCGGCAACCGCCGCTTAAACTGCGGAGCAGCGATCTACCGGACTGGATTCGTCCAGAGACTTGGATCAATGTGGCCGAAAGAGAACGCCGCGACACTGACGCATCGCTGAAGATGGTCGTATCGCGGCGTTATGTTGCTGATGGAGCTGCGTTAGCGAGGAAGATCGCTTGGATCTCTGACCACACCGCGCTCTTGCTCGTAGTATCGTCGTTCGTGGTGATAGGCCAGACCAAGGAATGCGACTCCGATCCCTACGATTGAACCAATCAGTAGCACGATCAGGATCACAAGCAGCGACGGCAGGCCATACAGTTGATGACTGTTCGGATTAAGGACATCCGGGCCATAGGCCTGGAATCTTAATCCATATCCAACTGCCGTCAGGCCCAAGCCGATCAGGCCGCCGGCTGTGATAATCGCTCCACAAAGTGCTCGCATTGATCGCTCCTCTTTGGTGTGCAATACCTCCGGGTCTGCGGAGTGGATCTGCACACAGGGATATAAGAATCACTGACCGACCAAACGAAGGCACCCGCTGAACACCAGCAGGATCCCAGCCAGAATCATCAGGATGCTGCTGCAACCACACCCCAGCCATGGGCCTCTCGGTCCTTGTGGCTGATAAAACCCGCCACTACCAAACAACGGTCCACCTGGTCCCAAGCTCATGATTCCACCTTTCAATTTAGGTTTTGTCTCAAAAACATTCTGAATATGACTAAGGCTTCACGACGCGCCCCGCATCGAAGGCGGCTTTTCCCGCTTTTGCATTTCGTACCCACTGCTGCAAATTGGCGAAGCGATGAGCGTCATTCGGATGATCCGACAGGAACTCGGGCAGGCGAATTCCCCGTTGCGATGCGGACCCCATTTGTTCCCAGAAGGCAAGAGCCTCGTCCGGGTCGTATCCTGCAAATGTCATCAGAAAAACGCCGATGTGGTCGGCTTCTGATTCCTGATCGCGATTGTAAGCGAGCCTCGTCAGGGGATTGCGGATTAATTGTTCCGTGGCGATTCGCTCGCTCGCATGGTGAGCGACCGCGTGTGCCACCTCGTGCGCGATGACCGTTGCTATTTGATCATCATTGCGGACGAAGCCGATGAGACCGGAAAAGACCACGATCTTTCCTCTGGGCAGACAGAAGG
>DASYEA010000367.1:0-3118 GCA_036499265.1 Schlesneria sp.
CGGGTCCTTCTAGTTGGTAAGGCTTGATCCCGAAGGCGGTGCAGATCAGCCCTTGCAACGACCACGTTTCTACCTCCATACGCCGGTTATCGATTTGCTCCTTCAAGTCCCGAGAAGGCGTCCGGTGCGAACCAAATGTCGGGGGACGGATGGAGGCAACTTCAAAGGCAAGATGGTCGGTTGGCGCCTGTCCAGCAGCAAAAACCGCCATTCCGACCAACCCGCCTGCTATCAGCAGAACCCTTCGCCGCACTATTGCTCGCCTCCAGTCACGATCAGTGTATTATTTAACTAGTACACTGTCAATAGCAATATTGACGGGGTTTCGCGGCGACCGTCTGCTAAACTGGAACATTCCCTATGCAGATCACCTCAACACAACTCCGTCCGGGCATGGTGGTGAAGTTCAATAAAGAGCTTCATACCGTCTTCAAAATGGAGCACAGAACCCCAGGGAACCTGCGGGGCTTCGTCCAGGCGAAGATGCGGAACATGCGCAACGGGGCGATGATTGAGCACCGGTTCTCTTCCGAAGACAAAGTCGAAAAAGCGATGCTGGACGAGCAGGAGATGGAATATCTCTACGACGACGGCGAGTTTTACTACTTCATGAACACCACCAGTTATGAGCAGATCCATCTCACGAAGGAACTGCTGGGTGATGCGACCAACTTCCTGATTCCAAACCTGAAGGTCAGCGTACTGTTCTACGAAGGCGCACCGCTGAGCGTCGACCTGCCTCCCGCCGTGATCCTGACCGTGGTCGAAACCGAACCCGGCATCAAGGGCGCAACCGTTTCGAACGTTACCAAGCCTGCCAAGACCGAAACTGGCCTGGTGGTCCATGTTCCTGCGTTCATCGTCGAAGGCGAAAAAATCCGCGTGTCAACGTCGGAATCGGCCTACGTGGAACGCGCGTAGTTATTCGATCGTTACGGCTAGGCGCGACTTGATAATTCGCTGATCGACCGTTAGCAGAGTGAAGCTGTTAACTCTCGCCGTCGCTGCAATCAAGCAATCGGCCGGGTCGCGTAATGCAGATTTTAGCTTGCCCGCTTCTCGCGCGATCGCGATTGTTATGGGCACGACCTCTATCATCGGGCTGGTCTCTATGAGATCTAAGATGCGTTCGGCCTCCACAGGAGCTCGGGCATCGGGGACATTGGCCAATTGAGCCATCTCCCAAAGCGTGATGGCACTGATCGCAACGGTTTCAGATTGCCGTGCGACATTGCGCAGTACACGGAGTTGTTCCTTTGACAAGCGATCTGGCTGCTGACTCCATCGAATCAGGATGTGTGTGTCCAACAAAAGCGGGCGAGTCATTTAGCATTCTTTGACAGATCAGCATTTGATAAGTCGTCCGCTAACTGCATCGCATCCTGAAGACGCACCATCTCCCACTCTTCGGCGAAGTTGAATTCCGGGGGAAGATCACTGAGCGCGTGTGTTGAGTCGGCCAACGCGCCCTCTATCGATTTCCACGGCTGTTTCTTCACGGGCTGCACCGTCACAACCGGCTTACCGCGTTTGGTAATGACAATCGTCTCACCGCTCTGGTTCACTTCATCGAGCAGAGCCAAACATTTCGCCTTCAACTCAGTCGCGCTGATTTGCCGATGTTTCACATCTTGATCATACTCCAACTGGTCATCATGACCACTTGAACCCACTCCGACCGTCCCCCATCAAAAGCGCTATCCTCGAAAGCGGGAGCACTCGCCATTGTCTGGCCGAAGCACGTTGCTATTGGTGATCATCGCGCTGGTCTGTATTGGTGCGCTCCACGCCCAGCGACCATTCAAAGAGTATCCCGGCACCGAATACGGCGTCGGCGACATCCCGCTTCCCAAGGGCTGGGATCAGGAAACCGACTTCGCCTTCGCGCGACTCATGTTCCCCGGAGGACCGCTCGACGGCTATCGCCCCCGGTTTCAAGGCGACTATCATTACGGCCTGTCGCTATGGACCCAGGACTACCCTCGCGCCGACCGCCACTTCCTGGAAGCGCTGCGCCGCTTGTCCGGCGTCGACGCACGAGTGGTCGAACAAGTCGTCGACATGGAATATAAAGACGACATCTTCAACTGGCCGTTCGTCTACGCAGTACAAGCGGGCGAGTGGGGCTTCACTGAGAATCAAGGCAAGATTATGGCCGAATATCTGGCCCGCGGCGGTTTCTTCTACGCCGACGATATTCATGGCGACGATGAGTGGGGCGAATTTGACGAACGCATACACTACGCCCTCCCCAACCGACCCATCGTCGACATTCCGAATGACGATCCGATCTTTCACGTGATGTACGACCTCGACAATCGCTACCAGGTTCCTGGTCAGGCGCACTTGGGCAACGGCATGAAGAACAACGGTCGCATCCCCTACTGGCGCGCGATCTACGACGACAAGAACCGCATCGAAGTCACCGCAACCTACAATTCCGACATCGGCGATTCGTGGGAATATGCCGACGATCCCCGCTATCCAGAAAAGTTCTCAGCTTTAGGGCTCAGGCTCGGCATCAATTACGTCATCTACGCGATGACGCATTGATCGCGCCCACAATCAGGTATCTGCATCCGACCCGTCTTGTTAAGAATCCGACCTAAACAGTCAGTGTTAGAATCGAGCAGATAAGTTACATCTTCCGCAGTCGAGTTACATATCCTTAGGAGCCTCCGAATGTCTTTACGCATCAACGACGTTGCGCCTGATTTCACGGCTGAAACAACACAAGGTACGATCAATTTCCATGAGTGGATCGGCGACGGCTGGGCCGTCCTCTTCTCCCACCCGAAAGATTTCACTCCGGTTTGCACCACCGAATTAGGCACCATGGCGGGCCTGGAACCGGACTTCAAGAAACGCAATACCAAGATCATCGGCCTCAGCGTCGATCCGGTCTCGAGTCACGGCAAGTGGGCCGTCGACATCGAGGAGGTGCAGGGCCACAAGGTGAACTACCCGATGATTGGCGATCCCGAACTGAAGGTCGCGAAACTGTACGGCATGCTGCCTGCCGATGCAGGGGAAACTTCTGAAGGCCGTACTCCTGCCAACAACGCGACCGTGCGAACTGTATTCGTGATCGGTCCCGACAAGAAGATCAAGCTGATGT
>DASYEA010000368.1:0-1614 GCA_036499265.1 Schlesneria sp.
CAGAGAGTGGCAACAGCAGCAGCGGCAGTTCTACGTTGCGGAACGCAGTCAGAACAGGCAGCAGGTTATAGAACTGGAACACGAAGCCAATACTGCGCGTGCGCCAGGACGCGAGTTGGCTTTCCGTCATCGAAGAAATCAATTCACCGCGAACGAGGACTTCCCCTTCCGTCGGCCGATCCAGGCCCGCGATCAGATTGAGAAGCGTGGTCTTTCCTGAGCCGGAAGGTCCCATCAGGCCGACAAATTCGCCTTCATTGACCGTCAAGTTCAGACCGTTCAACACATCCACAACTTCGCTACCGCGTCGGAAGGACTTATGAACATTGCGAACTTCAACACACTTCGCACTATCGGTCATTGAGAATTCCTGAGCGATGTTGAATCAGAGAGTACGGTTAATTGTCGATCGCAGACAGTCAGATTCGACAGCGAACGAAGCGAAATCGCTAATTGTCCGCGTCTGCCTTGGTTGTGCCATTGCCCGACGAAGATGCCGAACTCGAATCGGGCTTCGGTTCAAGTGTGTGACGCGGCGCATTCTCTTGATCAGTTTTTGGGGAGTCTGTGTTGTAGAAGGTGACGATCGCCCCCATCTCCGGCTTCAAGTACATCCCTTCCTCGTCGGCAGGGACCGTCAGCCGAACGCGGACTGGCAATGCTCCCTTGGCACGATCAGCAATCGGCATCAACCGAGACACGACACCTTCGTAAGCACGTTTTGGAAATGCCTCTGCGCGAACACGGCATTTTTGTCCTTTATAGACACGTGAAATGTCACGTTCTTGGATGCTGAGATCGACCTCCAATTTGGAGAGATCCGCGATGTCACACAAGCTGTAAGACCCGTTGAACGCGATGGGATTGACCAGGTTCCCCAACTCGGCGTTCTTCTTCAGAATAGTTCCGCTGATCGGAGCGGTAATAATGCAGTTGTCCAAACGCCACTTCGCACGGCGCAACTCAGCTTCGATCTGCTGTGTCTGGGCTTTGGCCGAGCGTTTTCGCTCGCTTCGTGCCCCTTCGTCCATCAGCCGACTATTGGCCGCCAGTCGCTCAACTCGCTTTGCAAGTGCATGAAACTGGGATTCCGCCGCTTCGAAATCTTCTTTGGAGACGATCCGCCGCTCCATCAGATCTTTCTTTCGCTGGTACTCTCGTTCAGACTGAGCCAGATTCGTTTCTGCCTCAGCGAGTTCCGCTTTCGCCTGAGCTTTCTCGTCTGGCCGATTTCCTTCTTCGACTTCGGCAAGGTTTTGTTTGGACGATTCCAGCGTGGCTTGAATACGATCAAACTCAGCCAGGTATTCGGTATTGTCGAGTACCGCGAGCACAAAGTCTTTCTCAACGCGTTGGCCAGCATCGAAGTTGAGTTCAATGATGCGACCGCTCACTTGGGGACTGACCAGGATTTGCTGTTCGGGGATGATGTACCCTTTGGATTCCAGCGCGATGTCGCCCATTGCCGCCGGAGTGGCTGAAGCGACATTGCTTTCCGTCGGAGTCGAAGTTGCCCCTTTAGTGCCCGGCTTCGCAGTGACGATCTCGTCGCCTGGCGATTCACCGCGCTGCTGCAACGGACTACCAGCGTAAAGCAAGTAGCCGATGACGACC
>DASYEA010000369.1:0-1576 GCA_036499265.1 Schlesneria sp.
ATAATTCCAGCGATGATTGCGGCGCACCGACCGGTTGGGATGCAAGTGTCCTGAACCATGTTCCTCATATCTCGCTGTCGGGCAGGTTGCGCAATCCGTAGAAATCCCAACTATCTCGGCATCCGAATTTCCCTCATGCTCGGTCTGCCGCTTGGTCACGCTATTGGGGCAATATGGGAACGTCCACGTTCGATGCTGGGGACTTGCTGAGATTGGCCAGGACGCTGCGCGAAAGCGCTGATGCAACGCGCCGGCCGGACTACGGCAAGCGGACGTTGCAGGTTGCGGCCGATCTGGAAGAGAAAGCCAAGCGTTACATCATCGAGCTCAACCGCGCAAACCAGTGTTCTAATAGAGTTGCCGGTCGCCTGCCCGAGCCCGCACAGCCCGCGATCTTAAAGGACTTTGGGTGACGAGGCGTTGGACAAGCGCGGCGAGTTCGTCCTGGTCGATCGGCTTGGCAAGAAGCGCCACGACCTCCGATCGCTCGGCGAATGCCTCTGATCCAAGGTCGGCCCGGCCGGAATACAGGATGACTGGAAGAGTGACATTGCGAGCCCGCAGGATATCGAGCACCTGGAGCCCCGAAATGTCGGGCATGTGCAAGTCGAGAATTATGCAGCTGCCGGCAGACGGGTCGAATTTCTCCAGGAGATCGCCGCCCGAAACAAATGCACGGACTTCAATTCCGATTGATTTCAATAGTTCCTGCGTGGAATCCAGAACACTATCGTCATCGTCCACGATATAGACAAGCTTGTTCCGCCGAGCGTGCATAGTCATGTCCCGATGAGACGCGACCCCATGCTAAACCTTGGCATGCGTGAAGCAAGCGGGTGCGGCGCAACTCGTCCGGTAGATCAATTTTGCTCAGATTTCTCGCAGGGAAAATGCGCTCTCTGATCGCACGTTTAGAACGAGATCAGCTTGTCCGGGTCCGGTGCCGCAGATGCAGTTCGTCGCCAGCAAGCTTGTTTGGCTCAGTTCGGTGCATTTGCATTCCAGGAAGAAGACCTGTCCAAAATGCTGACAACGGCGGCGCGCGCCTGTGCCGCCTGCATGGAAGTTCCTTATGTGAAGATATGCTGCCACCGCCCGAAGGAGGGCGATCTCTTCACGGTGGCGGGTTGCGGGTGGGGCGCTGGAGTTCTCGGCCATGTCGCGGCGAAAGCGAATGGAGCTTCGACGCAGGCGCGGACGTTCATGACGGGCAAGCCCGTAGTCATTGAAAACATCTCGAGGGACGGAGGTGCTTCGCTGCCGGCGTTCTATGCCGAGCAAGGAATCGCGTCTCTGGCGGGCGTTTCCATAAAAGGGCGCACCGGGCCGTGGGGCATCCTGGAAGTTGCCGACACGGAGCAACGTCCGTTTGACGAGCATGATATCATCTTTCTGACCGGCTTCGCCAACGTCGTAGCAGAGGCGGTAATGGCGGCCGAGCGAACGGCAGCTTCGCAAGCCGCCATCGAAAGCATGAAGAAACTTGTCGCCGAGAAGGACAAGTTGCTGGCTGAGCGCACCCGCCGGGAACTTCAGCTTAGTGAACTGAAAGTCGAACTTCTCCATGTGACGCGGT
>DASYEA010000370.1:0-3495 GCA_036499265.1 Schlesneria sp.
CGTCCAGTGACTTATTCCACCACTCGATGGAAGCAGCTTGGCTCATGGAAAACGACCTTATTTGCTGATATTGAAGGCTTCGACCCGGACAAACGTCATCCGCTGAGGCGATTTTAGGCAACTGAATGCCCCCCACCGCCACTCCAATCCGTTCCAAACAAAGCAACGACGCCCCCACGACACTGGCGCAATCGCTCATCCTGAATCTATGTCATAAACGGACCGACTTTGGGCTAGACGTGGTATTTCGGCGACGCCACGAGGCCGCTCGATCGATAAGGTCGCTACAATCCAACCTCGCGTCGATCAAGTGGCCACAGCCGGCGTTCTAGATGTCCCCCATGACCCGACAGCTCGTCTTTCAGGGAGCCCAGTCTCCACTGGCGCTGTGCCTGCATTTGGCGGCGGTCGGAGCGACCCTGACCCTGATCGTGATGCTGCTGCGTTACGAACGGCAATTGGTCTCGCGAAAGGTCGGGTTGACTCTGCTGTTGCTGCGAGTCGCGGTGCTGGCAACCGTGTTGATGACGCTGCTGCAACCGGTCCTCAGTTGGACGCTGGACGAGCGTCGTACTGGCCGAATCCTGGTCGGGATCGATCTGTCGGACAGCATGGGAACAACCGACGTGCATGCGATGCGAGCGGAAAAACTTCGCTGGGCTCGCGGGCTGGGGATGATCGGCAATCCTGCCATCGACGCGCGGCTGGATCGTTGGCAGCAGGCTTTTGAAGAGCAGCATGAGCCCGAATGGGTCGATGCTACCGAGACCGACGATCCGAAACGCAAAGCCGCTTTGGAAGAATCGCGTCGCAAGCAACTCCAGGCCCTGTTCCGCGAACTGGATGCTTTGCCTCGCAAGGAAATCGCTCGTCGACTGTTGGCCACCGTCCCTCAGTCGCTGTTGGAGGAACTGAAGCCATTGGGACGTATCGAACTGTTCGCTTTCGCTGGTAAGACCGAAACGATAGATCGCGATCAACTCGACAAGATAGTGGCGACACCGTCGGCAAGCTTGGTGACATCGACTACAGATCTGGCCGTTGCATTGCAGTCTGGCGGCTCATTGTCGGGCGACATCATGGGTCTGATCCTGCTCACAGAAGGTCGCGACCAGTCGGGCAAGGCCCTCGCGCCGCTGGCGGCGTCGCTCAAGGCATCGAGCACGCCCGTCTATCCGGTGATGATCGGCTCGACCTATCGGCCCAAAGATCTATCGTTCGCGTCGCTCGAGTATCCGCAATCGGTCTATAAAGGGGATCACCCGCAACTGAAGGCAACACTCAGCACCGTCGGTTTCGAAGGCAAGACAATCGAGATCGAGCTGATCCCTGAGCACGACCCCGGTGCTGAGCCCATCAAGAAATCGGTGGCGGTGACGGGACCTTCGGTCGATGTCGAGTTTGACCTGGATGCGAAGGAGATCGGACGTAAGTCGTACATTGTTCGCACACCGGTGTTGGAAGGAGAATCTCGCGACGACAACAACAGTCGTACGTTTGCACTCAGCGTCGTCGATGACCGCGCCAAAGTCTTCCTGGTCGATGGGGATGCTCGCTGGGAGTTCAGATATCTGGACGCCGCTTTATCGCGAGATGAGCGTGTTGACTTGAAGCATGTCCTCGTTCAACAACCCTATCTTGGCATCCTACCCGAACCGTTTTTTCCTCAGAGGCTTGATCTGCCTGCCGATGCCACCGACGTTGCGAATTCACCCTTTGCCAATATCGACCTGGTGATTGTGGGTGATGTCTCACCAGTCTCCTTGAACGACAAGGCTCTGCAGCTATTGCGCGACTTTGTCGTGGATGGCGGGACGCTGGTGATCTCGGCGGGAAATCGCTGGATGCCGATTGGGTATCAGTCGCCGATCCTTGAACAATTGCTGCCAGTCACCAATGTCCGATCGATCAACATGAACGATCGATCCGCCGAGGGATCGCCATCGCAGCGCGGGCTGCCCATTCAGTTGACCGTCGATGGCGAGCAGCAGGCGATGTTTCAGTTCGCCGCCGGAATGCCCGAAAATCAGGCGATTTGGAAAAATCTGCCGGGACAGATGTGGGCCATTCTTGGCGATCCGAAGCCGGCCGCGACGGTCTGGGCAACCACGGTGCTGCCGGCTGGTGCCAATCCCCTGGAAGCGGATCGCAAGCACGCGTTAATCGTTCACCAGCACTTGGGATCGGGTCAGGTGCTGTGGATGGGGTTTGATGGAAGCTGGCGCTGGCGTCAGCGGGTGGGCGACACTTACCACCATCGTTATTGGGGCCAATTGGCTCGCTGGGCCGCGGCGAACAAAGTCACCGCCGGAAATGAATTCGTCCGCTTCGGCCCGGAACGACCGGATATCGAACTCGGTCAGGACTCGATCTTGCGAGCGAAATGGATGGCACCCTTCCTGCAGAAGTTCCCACGATTGAAAGCCCACGCGGACATTTTTCGTGCCGGCGATCCGCCAGGAAAGGTCTTCAGTCGTATTGACCTGGGTCCGTCGGCTGTCAGCCCGCTGCAGCATGAAGGAAAAGCAGTCGGCCTGCCCGCCGGGGAATATCGAGTCTCGCTAACGGCCGAGAATGCGGAACTCGGCGACAAGTCTGTGGAAGCGACGCTGTACGTCCACGATCGCCCTAGTCAGGAACTAAGCGAACTCTCCACGAACCGGGACTTGCTGACACAGATTGCCGATGTCAGCGGTGGCCGACTGTTCCTGCCCGACCAGTTGCATGAATTGCCCAAGATGCTCAAAACGTACGATGGGAATGTCTCTCGCTATGAAGAAACACCACTCTGGGATCGCTGGCCCTGGCTGGTGCTGCTTTGCGGTTTGATGACCGCCGAATGGGTTGTTCGAAAACTGAATGGCTTGCCATAGGCGACAGCCCAGTGGCGATCAGGAGATCAATCGTGTCTGCGTTAAGGTGCGAATGGACGTTCGATGAGATTATGCGAATTGCGAACCGCACCGCTGCGTATTCGCACTTGACGCTGACGGTGTTGATGTTGGTATTGCTGACGACAATTCAGATCAATCGCCACGTGCTGGCGATCGTCGCTTTGGACCTACTGCTCACCGTCCCAATTCCAGTCGCTGCGGCGGATGCTGTCGGAAATCTCGCGTTTCATTATTTTCGCGGAACTTCTGTTTCGATCCCCACGTTTGTCAGAGTCAGTATCATCTTGATTGAGGTCGCCTTGTTCGGTTGGGGAATATTGATGATCCAGATGCTGCCAACGATGAGCCAATCCCAATGAGCCACGATGACAGGGGTTTCGATGCCTATACGGTCTCACCTTGCAGCCGCGGTGAAGCGGTGGAAATGGCCATTCAGACGGGGGTGATCGCTCACCTCGTGATCTGCTTGCTGGCACCGATTGTGCTAGCCCGGATTATTCATGCGTATCCAATGAAATAGCCTCCAAGTGCGTAGAAGGTGTTGTCACATCAGCACTTCAACGCCGCAGGGAGGCCGAGGATGAGTTTACAGGGTGTGCTG
>DASYEA010000371.1:0-3458 GCA_036499265.1 Schlesneria sp.
TCCCTGTCCGACAGCGCAGATCTGTTCTGCCGCTTCGGACGAGTTCAATGTCGCGATCACGTGCAAATCAGCACCCGCTAAGAAACCGCTGTCTTTGCCACTACGAAACACGAGTGCCTTGACGGAGGGATCCTGTTCCACAGCGCGTAGCAATTCATCGAGGTCATGCAGGACACTCTCGTTGAAGACGTTCATTGACTGGTCGGCGACATTCAGAATCGCCGTCATCACACCGCGAAAATCGCGATGCACATCGAAGTTAGCCAGGTGCAGGTCCATGATTCCCTCCCTCAAGCACTGATCACCAATTCATTCGTTTTATGACACAGTTGCCGGTTCGTCGTATTAGTCGTTGCTCGTATCCAACCACATCGCCATCCCCTGTCCACCGCCGATGCACAGCGTCGCCAGTCCTTGTTTCAGATTCTTTTCTTTCAGCGAGCGAAGCAGCGTCAGTACTAGACGAGCACCTGTCGTGCCGACTGGATGTCCCAGCGCGATCGCTCCGCCGTTCACATTCAATTTGTCATCGGGAACTTCGCCCAAGGCCTTGGTAAGACCGAAATGCTCTTCCGCGAACTTGTCGGACGCGAACGCTCGTTGACAGGCGATGACCTGCGCCGCGAACGCTTCGTTTATTTCAATCAGGTCAAATTCCGACAGAGAAAGTCCGTTACGAGCCATCAGATCTTGTGTGGCATGGACAGGGCCAAGCCCCATTCGCTGAGGTTCGCAGCCTTTCACGGCGTAGTCGCGAATATAACCCAACGGTGTCAGACCCAAGGTACGGGCTCGGCTCGCCGGCATCAGAACGAGCGCACAGGCACCATCCGTGATCGGACAGCTATTGCCTGCAGTGACCGAGCCCGTGGAGGGTTCAAACAATGGCTTCAATTTCGCGAGCGCTTCGATCGTCTGGCCGGCACGAGGACCAGAATCTTTTTCGAAAGTCTTTCCATTCGCCAGGGTAATCGGGGCCGTTTCCCCCTTGTAGAAGCAGCGCTCCCAAGTCGCGATCGCTCGCTGATGGCTGCGCAAGGCGAATTGATCCTGTTCTTCTCGAGTGATGCCGAAATCCTTGGCAAGCAACTCGGCTGTCTGACCCATATTCAACCCGCAAATCGGGTCGGTCAGACCGAGTTGCAATGCGGGAATAGGACTGAGCATGGAAGGGCGGAACCGAGCCATGACGCGCATCTTGCCGAAGATCGATTTCTGCCGACTCATTTCGAGCAACAGATCTTTAACGCGTGGATCCCACAGCAAGGGAACGTTCGACATGGACTCGGTTCCCCCCGCAACGATGATCTCCGCTCGGCCATCCAGAATTGCCTGCCAACCTGCCACGATGGCTTCCATTCCAGAGGCGCAGTTGCGATGGACAGTGTGAGCAGGGCGGTCTTGGGGAACACCCGCTCGCAAAGCGATGACGCGTGAGACGTTCGCGGTGTTAGGAGGCGATGCGACGTTACCGAAGATCACTTCGTCGACTTGGTCGGGCTTCAGACCCGTTCGATCGAGAGCGGCCGTGACGGCGACTCGACCGAGCTCATCGGCAGGAACAGAACTGAGTTGCCCGAACGCCTTGGCGAAGGGAGTTCGCATTCCGCCAATTACGGCCAGCGGTTCGGGTAATGTTTCCCGTGTGCGTTTCATGATCGACCTTCCGCATTTCTACGCGTAGGTCACAGCGAAACGAGTTCGGAGTTGTTGAACTCGCGATGTCTTCGCTTGTCAGGGCTACGCGATTTGGACTCGTGATGCAGATCTCATTCAGTGGCGTTTCCAAGTTCAATTGTGACTCTTGCCATTGGCTTGATCCCGACCGATTAGCAAGGACCATGCCAATGAGGTGACTGTTTGACCGATCAATCGGCCTTTGCGGGCTCTGCTGTTTCCTCAGTGGAATCTGTCTCTGTTGTGGATTCTGTCGACTCGGAACCGTCGCGCAGTTTGCGGCGTAAGACTTTGCCCAAAAAATTGCGAGGCAATTCTCCTTCGATGATTTCCAGGATCTTCGGCACTTTGTGATGTGCCAAATGCTCTTTCATGTACGTCTGAAAGTGATGTTGATTGAAGTGCGATTTACTCTTCACGGCGACAATCGCCTTGACGATTTCACCGCGTTGACGATCCGGCACGCCGACCACGGCCGCATCTTTGACGTCTGCATACTGCTTCAGAACGTACTCCACATCATTCGGGTAGACGTTAAAGCCGCTGGTGATGATCAGATCCTTCTTGCGATCGACGATCTTGAAGAAGCCGTCTTGATCACACGTTGCCAAGTCTCCCGTAAACAGCCAGCCGTCTTTCAACACGTTGGCCGTGGCTTCCTCGTTATTCCAATAGCCCAACATGACTTGCGGGCCGCGGACTATCAGTTCACCCACTTCACCAGGCGGGAGGGTGTGCTCCCCTGTTTCAGCGTCGACGATTCGGGCTTCGGTATCTGGCAATGGGAAGCCGATAGTCCCGATACGAGCATTGCCATCAAGTGGGCCGGCATGAGTCACAGGACTGCATTCCGAAAGGCCAAAGCCTTCGACAACTTGAGCGCCGGTAAATTCTGCGAATTCGTTTGCCGTCTCGGGCATTAGTGGAGCACCGCCCGAGATGACCCACATCAACGAACGGACGTCCCATTTGCCGGGATTATCTCGCAGTCGCTGGTTCAGCACGTGCAGCATCGCCGGAACCGCCGGAAAGACGCTGGGGCGCGCCGACTTGATCAAGTCCAGTACGGTTTCTGGTTGGAAGCGATGATGCAAAACTAACGTCGCTGCCATCGCGATGCCTGAAGTCGCGCACGTCGAGAGACCGTAGCTGTGAAAGAAGGGAATCACGGCCAGGAATGTGTCGCGACCGGTTCGATTTCCACACCAAGCCTTGAGCTGCAACGCATTCGCCAGCAAGTTGGCATGCGACAGCGTCACCGCTTTCGGATGACCCGTCGTGCCACCTGTAGGAAGGATGTACGCTGGCGATTGGGAATCGGCATGAACCGGTTCCGCAATCGGCTCGTGATGAGCGATCTCGCCCGCGAAGTCTTTGAATTCGATGTGGGAATCGACATGCAAGCCGCGTTTTTGCAGGCAGGCAGCGCGATACAACAGTCGCTTCATGGTGTGTAAACGCGATGCAATCGAACAAGTCAAAATGCGGTTGGGTCGATGCTGACCTTGTGTGGCGAGCGGAGCTAGCAGATCGAGCGCGACGATCAATTTGCAACCCGTCGCGGACATCATTTCATCGATTTCACCGGCAACCGACAGCGGACTGAGCGAGACCACGATGCCGCCAGCCATCCAGATGCCGTACGCGGCAATCAGGTATTCCGGAACATTGGGAAGCAGCAGGCCGACTCGATCGCCAGGCTGAATTCCGAGAGACTGGAACAAAGACGCCGCACGACGGGCCTGTTCAAACAGTTCTTCGTAAGTGGTGCGTTCGTCAAA
>DASYEA010000372.1:0-5215 GCA_036499265.1 Schlesneria sp.
GAAGACATCTCTCGCTGGCGCGGACTGCAACTATGGCTCATTCAAGAATTCGAACTTCCGCAAGGCGACGCTTACGTTGACCGGTGTGCTCACCAACTTCAGCCAGTGCGACTTCACGAGCGCTAATCTGAACAAGGCCGACCTGACCTATGCCACGTTAAAAGAGGCCAATTTTTCGAAAGCGAATCTGAAGCAAGCCGTGCTGACACAGGCCAAGTTGCAGGGAGCCAACCTCGCCAGCGCCAAGCTTGACGACTGCGACTGGAGCGAAACGGAGTACGACGAACTGACTCAATTCCCCAAGGACTTCTCGATTCCAACTACGGCCAAGTGGAAGGGCAAGGGCCTGGATCCTCGCATGGCCGAGATTGCCAAGGCCGCCAGCGCCGGTCCGATTGACATGACGCAGTTCATGACGATCATGGAACTGTCGGTCGAAAAGGAGCGGATGAAGAAGGCGTTGTCGATGCTCAAAGCAGAACGGTTCCGCCTCTTCGCGGAGGCCACCGACGATCATCTTGTGGGTGTGGTGAAGAGCCAGAACGATCCAGACTTGGTCTATTCGTGCCGTCTCGGAAAGGACGGCGATTTTGCCTGTTGCACTCAGAACTTGAATGTCTGCGGTGGCCTGCGTGGAGCCCTTTGCAAACATTTGCTAGTCCTCATCATCGGCATGACGAAGGCCGAGGAATTAGATCCGACAACGGTCAATCAGTGGATCGCGACCAGCCGTTTTAAGAAACCCGAGTTGAACAAGGACACAATGAGCGAGACGCTGCTGAGGTACAAAGGGGCCGAAGCGGGCGAAGTGGATTGGCGGCCGACCGAGACCATTCCTGAAGACTATTTCGCGCTGTAGAAGATTAAGAATAGGTAGCCACGAATTGACACTGATGAAACACGGATTGGAAACAGCTGAAAAATGACAAAGGGCACAGAGGAGAGCTCTGTGCCCTTTGTGACGGTGTTTCTGTTGCAATCAGTTCGGACTAGTTGTTGATTCCTCGTTGCGTGTTCAACCGTTGGATGGCTCGACCACCGGCGTCCAGCGAGTTACGGCCACCTTCGTTGAAGAACTTGGAGAGTTCGTTCACGGCGGGGCCCAGCAGGAACAGGTACACGGCGGGCATCAGGCACAACACGGTGGGAAACAGCAATCGGAATGTGGCTCGATTTCCTTTTTCGTCGGCACGCTGCTTCAAGCTTTCTCGCATCGTATCGCTGTACGTCGTCAACGCCTGAGTGACGCTGGTACCCATGCGGTCGGTCTGGATCAGCAAGGATGTGAACGAGTGGACTTCAGGAAGGTTGATTCGCTTGCCGAAGCTCTCCAGAGCTGTGTGCAGGTCGTTGATGCGAGCTTGTTCGAGCACGATGCTCAGTTCTTGTGAGAGAGCAGGATAGACTCCGCGGAATTCTCGCACGATACGTCGCAGGGCGTCAGAGACGGTCAGCCCCTGGCTCACACACATGTTCAACATGTCCAATAGGTCCGGCATCGCACGGCTGATTTCGCGAATTCGATCTGCCGCTTTGCGGCGGATCTGCAGCATCGGCATCGCCCATCCCAGGATCGGGCCGACGACCAGACCCGCGATCGCGAGAGGTTCGAACCGAGTCGGGATCATCAGCAGCAGCACGCCGAAGAAGGTGATACTGAGCATCATCAGCGAATAACGGACAGCCTGCAGGTTTTCCAAGGCATGCGGATTGTAGTAACCGGCCGCACACAATTCTTGACGAGCGACCTCTTGTCGTTCGGGAGTATCGGGCATCAGCGATGCGAACGCGGGATTCAGCCCCGCACCGAACGTCCGGTCACTGTCGTCGACGCCGGGAATTTCATTGGCCAGAACACGCGGCATGTGTTCGGTAGTTGGTCGCGACAAGATGCCGCGATGTTCGAGTAACCGCCGATCTGACCAGGACGAGGATTCAGGACTCCGGACAACCGTTGAAGGGGACGCGGCGACATAGGTCTCTGGCGCGCTGGAAGCAGCAACCGTCACCGGCTCTGCGACAATCCGATCGCGGACAGGGACCGAGGCAGCAACCGGCAGTTGCTCGTTCGGAACCACTCGCGCCCGGACACCGGCCGAGGGTAGCTTTGTTTTGCGGTTCTTGAGCCAGATGCGAACCAGCAGTCCGGCGATCAACGCGCCGCAAATTCCGTAGAACACAAGCAAAATCGAAGGGTTCATCTCAAACTCCGCCGTTATCTAAATCCACCCGCCATCGGGAAGAGGGTTGATCCAATTGTATTGCCGAATCGATCTCTGACTTATCAGGACTGTTCGCTATCTTTCAGGATTCGCATAACCCAAAAGGCACCGATCATCTCGAGCCCGATCGCGATCATCGTCGAGTTGCGTCCCCATGAGGACGACAGCAGTTCGTCCAGATAGGTTGGCTTACGATAGACGAAGAATGCCAGCACTGCAGGTGGCAACACGATCATCAGGATTGCGGTAGCACGGCTGGCGGCCGTGGCAGCTCGCAGACGACCCAGAAACAGCAAGCGGTCGCGGACTGTTCGTGAGAGTCGTTCCAGCACGGTCACCAGGTCACCACCGGTCTGCTGCTGCACAACCAGCGTCATACACATCAGGCCGAGCGTCATCAGTCCCGTTCGTCGGGGCAGGTCACGCAAAGCATCTTTCAACTGGATGCCCATTTCGACACGACCCGTTGCCAGTTTCAATTCGGCACCGAGCGGATCGGGGGTATCGGCAGCGACCATTTGCAAACTGTGCTCGACGCTACGTCCGGTCTTCGCTGCACGAGCCAGCTCTTCCAACATTGCGGGAATCTGGCTGGTCATTTTATCCTGACGCCGCGTCCGGATGATGATCGTCATAATGACGGGCACCATGAAGCCGATCAAAGCTCCCAGCGCGGTCGTCAGCAGGTTCTCCTGAATGACGAAGACCGCACCGCCGACTGTGATCGCCGAGCACATGCACAAGGCGACCATCATGGACGGGCTGATGCCCAATCCCGATTGCAGCATCAGTTCGTCAAACCAGCTGTTAATCTGATCGGCGGCATCGTCACCACGGCCTGTACCGAACGTTTCCTGATCTTTCAGGATCCCGGCAAATTCAGACTTAGGTGGTATTGGTTGCAAACCAGCGCTCGCAGCCATTGGAAAGCTCCTTCCGGAACATGATCGGGTAGTCAGAGAATCAAGGTCGATCGAACCAAATCATTGGGCTCGATATTCGGTATTCGAGTTCAATTCGCGGGCGGCAAACATCAGCGATGGGATGTCGCATCCACGGCTGGAGAGACGCTTCAACGCCTGTGGTTCGTAACCGGTGGCGTAGAACGCTCCACGAGCCCGGCCGCTGGCATCGACTCCCGACATGCGGTACACAAAAATGTCTTCGAGTTGGTATGAACCTTCTTGATAGCTACACAGTTCGGAGATACGCATGACCTTTCGTTCACCAGTCGACAAACGCATCATGTGAATCAGGATCTGAACGGCCGACGCGATGTACTGCCGAGCCACCGTCATTGGCAATTCGACGCCGGACAGGGCGATCATCAACTCCATACGGTCTAGAGCATCGCGAGTATCGTTCGCGTGAACGGTACTCATCGAGCCATCGTGGCCAGTGTTCATGGCTTGCAGCATGTCGAGCACTTCGCCACCACGAGCTTCGCCGACGATGATTCGGTCGGGTCGCATACGCAGGCTGTTTTTCAACAGGTCACGCTGCGAGATTTCGCCGCGACCTTCGACGTTCGGCGGACGAGTTTCCAGAGAGACGACGTCACGCTGCTGCAACTGCAATTCAGCGGTTTGCTCGATGGTGACCACACGTTCTGATTCAGGGATGAACCGGCTGATGTTGTTTAACATCGTGGTCTTACCAGCACCTGTACCACCGCTGACCACGACGTTCATACGTCCGCGGACGCAGGCGACCATGAAGTCGGCCATTTCCGGAGTCAACGATCCCGTCTTCACCATGTCTTCGAAGGTGACGCCGCGAGACTTGAATCGACGAATGGAGACGGTCGGACCACGCAGGGCCAGCGGCGGGATCACCGCGTTCAAACGTGAGCCATCTGGCAGCTTGGCATCGACCATCGGCGAAACTTCGTCGATTCGTCGACCGGCACGGCCCACCAGTCGCTGGATGAAGTGAATCAAGTGTTCATCGTTGGCGAATCGCACATCGGTTCGTTCGAGTAAACCGTTGCGTTCGATGAAGACGCTGTCCGCCCCGTTGACCAGGACGTCGCTGACATCTGGATCGTTCATCAATGCTTCAATGGGTCCGAAGCCATAGATTTCGTCCATGATTTCGCGAACCATGGCTTCGCGATCATCGGGCGGCAGATTGACGGTCTGCTGAGAGCACAGATGCGTCGCCAAACCACGAAGCTGATTCCGCAAGTCGGCTTCAGGCAACTGGCCCGCCTTGGACAGATCGATGGCATCGACCATTTGCCGATGGATACGCGTCTTCAGCATCTGGAATGCTTGTCGCGGATCAACGGCGGGAGGAACTGGTGGTTGGGCGATCATGGGACTATTCCACGGACGGTGAGTTGGGGATCTTCGGTTGAAAGCCACGGCTTTGGCTTAGGAACTTCACTGGGTTAATTGCAGCTTGTAGATGTACGGGTTGCCCGGGCTTGTCGTGACACTCTTGGTTGGGTTGCCCAGGATCACGGTATCGGTCGAGTAGGGTGACGGAAGAAGTAACATCGCAGTCTTCGTTTTGATCACACAGGGTTGAGCAACGACTTCGCAGCTACCGTCGCTTTGATCGCGGACGGCCATAATTCGGATTGCCACCATCTGCATGCAGATCGCCTGCACGAGTGAACCTTTGCCGGAAGGAACGGCAGTCGAGTACAGCAGGCAGATTCGCGGTTCGCCGACCAAGGTATCCAGCGACTCGCGATCCGAGTGAGGGAGTTCGCCAGAACCATTCAGCGTCATCGGCGTTGCCAATGACACGTTGAATTCACCGTTGGTCGCGCCGAGGTCGTCGGCTGTCCAGCCCGAAGCAAATTGGCGTTGCAGTGTCGCATCGCTTAGTCCGGCACCGACATCGACAACCAGTACATTTGAACTTGTTGTTTGCGACCCACGAGGCTGGCTACGCAGGACAATCTCGGGGATTCCGTCGCTGCCACCGGAAACGGCGTGACTGACAGGGTCGTAGGAATAAAGGTCCGTTCCCTGACGGTTATC
>DASYEA010000373.1:0-1946 GCA_036499265.1 Schlesneria sp.
AGTTTTGAATGATCATTGTGGTCGAAAACGGCTCGAGATGGAATGTTTTCGATCATTTCAGTTCAGTCGCAATTTGCGGGATCAACTGCCTGTGCCGACTGTTTCGACTAGCGAACTGGTGGCGGATGAATCGATAGAGGCTGTCGAACTGCTCGACTTCAGATGTGTCGTCCATTGGCGACGATAGCAACTGCACAATGGACGAAACCGACATCCTGCAGTTGCCGCAAAATCCGGATTGGACAGCGACGCTGCAGGTGTATTACGACCTGCAACAGCAGATGCGAGGGCAGTCAACTGATGCAGGTGTCTGGATCGCTCGACAAACCGAAATCCCGGGTGTTGCTGCCGACGCACTGTCCGCAATACACGGCAAATTGATTGCTTTTGGGATGTTAAAGTTCGATGTCGGCGGACGTGATGTCGGTATCCAGTACCAAGTCACGCATCAAGGGCGGCGAGCCTTATCGGGAGAAGCCGAGACAGCAGAAGTCGCTGAATCGGCGTGACGCTGCGTCAGTTTTTCTCCAGGGCAGCAATGATCCGCTGAAGATTGTTTTCGACGACAACGGGCTCATTGGCATAAGTCGCTCGCTGTACTCCTCTCGACCCCAATTTTGATTCGAATAGTGCGGCGTCGCCCGAATGGTACGCGACTGTCGCATCTGGATCTTTCAGTTGATGCCCGGTGAGGATGCAGACGACTCGATCACTTGGAGCGATGACTCCTTCGGCGCGTAGCAGCTTTGCTCCGGCGACGCTGGCGGCACTGGCAGGTTCGCACCCGAAACCGCCTGCTCCGACCTGGGCTTTCGCATCGAGAATCTCTTGATCGGTGACCTGTCGGACCACGCCATCGCAAATGTCCAAGGCGCGCAGGCATTTCTTCAGATTCACCGGACGGTTGATTTCGATGGCGCTCGCCAATGTGGAGGCCTTGCGGTTCGCGGCGTCCATGTCGGCAAAGAACGCGTCGATGGTGCCGTCTTCGGACATCCCACCATCCCAGCGAACTCCCTTCTCTTCATACAGTTGGTAGAGCGTGTTCGCGCCTGCGGCATTGATCACGGCCAAACGCGGAATGCGATCGATCAGGCCCAGTGTTTTGAGTTCCGCGAATGCTTTTCCGAAAGCCGACGAATTCCCGAGGTTTCCACCGGGAACGACGATCCAGTCGGGAACCTGCCAATTCAGGCCTTCGAGAACCCGGTACATGATGGTCTTCTGACCCTCGAGCCGGAATGGATTCACGCTATTGCAGAGGTAGATGCCTCGCTCGCCAGAGACTTCGCGGACGCGATCCAGGGCGTCGTCGAAGTCACCCAGAATTTGCAACGTCTGCGCATCGTAGTCCAACGCTTGAGATAGCTTGCCAAAAGCAATCTTGCCGCTGCCTACGAAGACAACCACCTTGAAAGCTTGAGCGGTGCTGGCATAGATCGCCAGGGACGCACTGGTGTTTCCTGTCGAAGCGCACGCCGCCATTTTCGCGCCGACCATGCGAGCATGGGTCGATGCTGCGGTCATGCCGTTATCTTTGAAGCTGCCTGACGGATTCAGGCCTTCATATTGCAAGAACAGGCTGCCGGGCTTCATCCCCACGAAATTGCCGACGGTCGTATTCTGCTGAAGAATCGTCTGGCCTTCTCCAATGGTGACGATATCTTCGTCGCGCGCAAACGGCAGCAGATCGCGAAATCGCCACACGCCACTAAAGTCCAATGGATTGCGGCGATTGGTCCAGCGGGTTTCAAATTCGCGGAGCGACTTCGGAACCTTTAGCTGGTCCCATTCATAGTCGATATCCAGCAAGCTGCCACAATCGGGACACGATGTCAGTACGTCACTCACATCGAAAGTAGCGCGGCACAGGGGGGCAATACAGCGTTGAAGGGCGTGCATAGAAGATCAGGATCGCGATAAGAGACAGTGAAGAAATCAGCCTC
>DASYEA010000374.1:0-4298 GCA_036499265.1 Schlesneria sp.
TGACTTCCGATGAGGTCGAGAAGATCAAAGCACTGAAGTTGCCTGCTGACTCGTGGGGCTTCCGTGATGAGTATCGTCGTGAGTATCCGCAGGGGGTCGTCGCCGCGCACGTGCTGGGACTTCGAGACATCGATGGGGTCGGACGCGGTGGGATCGAAGAAGGATTGGACAACGTTCTCAGTGGCGAAAAAGGACGTCGCAAGCTGGCTCGCGATTCTCGCGGTCGTGTGATCGAGATCTTGGATGACATCGAGCATCCCCCCTCGCCCGGACAGAATGTGCAACTGTCGCTCGATCTCGTCGTGCAGTTGTTCGCCGAGCGGGAACTTGACGCAGTCATGAAAGAATGGAAGCCCGAAAGTTGCAGCGCCATTGCTCTCGATCCCAAGACCGGCGACGTGCTGGCCATGGCGACCCGACCGACTTTCGATCCCAATCATCCTGAAAAAGCAGCACCGGCCGAATGGAAGAACCGCGCGATTGCGGACATCTATGAACCCGGCTCGACATTCAAGCCGTTCGTGGTCAGCTATGGATTGGATCAGCAAGTGCTTCGCACAGACGACAAGTTCGACTGTGAGAATGGCCTCTATCGCATGGGCCGACGTCAACTCCATGATCATCACCGTTATGGGATGCTCAACCTGACCGACGTGCTGGTGAAATCCAGCAACATCGGCATGGCAAAAGTCGGCGAACGTCTGACGAACGAACGCCTCTTCGAAGCAGCGACCCTTTTCGGATTTGGTCGGAAGACGGGCATCGAGTTACCAGGTGAACTACCCGGGATACTGCGACCTCTCAAGCAATGGACGACTTATTCCACGGGTTCGATCCCGATGGGACATGAGCTGGCGACGACGCCGTTGCAACTCATCTCGGCTCATGCGGCATTGGCGAACGGTGGCCTGCTGGTTCGACCCAGGATCGTGTTGCCACATCAGCAGGACTCGACGGCCGCAATCCGGCAACTTAGCGAACAGACTGTATCACCAGATGTGGCCAAGTGGCTCATTGATGTTCCGATGCAGGAAGTCGTGACGCGCGGCACGGGCAAGAGGGCTCGCATTCCCGGCTACAATGTCTTCGGCAAGACCGGGACGGCGCAGTGCATTTCGCCCAGCGGTGGCTATGTTCACGGCAAGTACATCAGCTCGTTCGTTTGTGGTGCCCCGGTCGAAGATCCACGACTGTTGGTCCTGGTCGTTGTGAACCAGTCGTCGGTTGGTGGTGAAACGTTCGGTGGTCGAGTGGCCGCCCCTGCCGCCGCCAACATTCTCAAACAATCGCTGGTCTATCAGCGCATCTCGCCCGATCAACACCTGCTGGACGCCGCCGCGAACTGGAAAGAAGACCCGCCGGAATAGCCTCGCACTCCTCCTTGTTATTCGCGTATAGGCGGGAATCCAGCGAGTCATGAGACGGCGGCTATCCCAAGGGACTGGATTCCCACCTTCGCGGGAATGACTGAACCGATCAACCATCGCTGCTCGGACCGCACTCCCGCAAACTTGATTTAATCGTGCGACCCCTCACCAGATCTGCCCCATCCGCACGATTTCACAACTTTCGAGTTATTCCCGCGGGGCCAGCGGCAGATTCCGCCGATTCCTTACCCGATAGATCATCGTGCGCGCCGACATTCGACAGGGAGCATTGTTCCCACTGACGACTCTCGGTGCCGATCACTTATGGGAAGGATCAAATCGTGCATCAGGATCAACGAATTGGGTTGGCTCTAGCGGTTTTACTGCTGGGGGCTGCTGGTGCGTTTTTCTTTCGTCACGATCCTAAGCCAACTGGATCGACCGCGCACTTGAAGACGGGGGCAGAACTCGACGCTCGCATCGCCGAGAAGTCAATTTCTCCCTATCTCCAATCAACTGATCGTGGAACATCCACAAGGAATGTGTCGGACCGTCAGGAGACGGACGACGGCAGCCTGCCTCGGTTGGATACGCCCGATTTTTTTACCGAAGGCGAACGAGCTTCCAACTCAGATGTCGGTCTGCAGGAACTTGCTCCGATTCCTTTTCCTGACACGAACGATGGCAATTCCGCCTCGTCGCAAGGTGCGGGTACGGCGAAATCTTCGCTCGGGTCGGATCGAACTCATATTGTCCAGAAGGGCGAGACTCTCTCCTCAATCGCAGCGAAAGAACTGGGTAGCTCCGGTCGGTTCCAGGAATTGTTTGAAGCGAATCGCGATCAGCTCAAGGATGCCAATGATGTCCGGGTCGGCATGATCTTGCGCGTTCCCACACGCGGCACTCGCGCGGCGGACTCGGCGGTATCGAAACCGAAAGGTCGAGACAACGGAGCGCCATCGCTGCTTCCTGGAAACCCAAACCGTCCCGACGTGAGTGAACTACCAGTGATTACTGTTGACCCGGATCAGCAACCTGCTTCACGTTCATCCGATCCAAATGCCACGAAGAAACTGTTCGAACCAGCCAAGCGCCATCCATTGGGAGTGAAAACGCCGGGTACGCAATCCAGTCAGGTCGAACCTGCCAAACCAGCTCGAAAGCTAAGCCAGCTTCCCCCCAAGGATGCAGGTGGTAAGGTCGCCCGCTAGCCCCCGGTGTGCGCTTCTACTCGTGAGAAACATCATTTCGGGTGCCACTGGCGAAGGCTTTGCGTCGCCAGTGTCTTGCCGATGTGTCAAAGAGTAAACAATGCATGGTGACGCTGAATGTTGCACAGGCCAGTCACCCGATCGCAGCGACGCGAAGACATTTGTGGCCCAGAGCGGCCACAAGTGGTACCTGACCTGAAATCTATAACGAGCATTATCGCGCACGGTCATCTCGTCTAGTCGACGGTACCGGCCCTAGACTCACGGCCCCTCTCGTTTACGCTCATTTGGATCGACTGTGGTGCAGAATTCAACCTGACGCGTGGCTATACTCTGCGCAATCCGGGCCTCGTCTTCGTCGAACTGGATCTTGATCTGTTGCTGTATCCTCAGGCGTAACTGTCAGTTCCGCAGCCGCGTTGATCGGCATAGCAGATCGTCTGAATTCGCGCCCTCTTTGCATCCCAATGTCGGACGCGCTAGAATACGCGCCGCAATTCGCGAGTCGAAGATTGTCGCGAGATCCCCGTTACCTCGATCCAGCCTGGAGAGACAACTATGGCCTTTACGCTGCCTGCCCTGCCCTACGCTATTGATGCGTTGGCCCCTCACATTGATGCCAAGACGATGGAAATTCACCATACGAAGCATCATCAAGCGTACATCAACAACGTGAATAAAGCGTTGGAAGCGCATCCAACTCTGGCCGCCAAATCCGTCGAAGCGTTGATCTCGGATCTCGCTTCGGTCCCGGAAGACATTCG
Organism: Schlesneria sp.; assembly: GCA_036499265.1. Taxonomy (GTDB): domain Bacteria; phylum Planctomycetota; class Planctomycetia; order Planctomycetales; family Planctomycetaceae; genus Schlesneria. The sequence continues at coordinate 3,343 of DASYEA010000374.1, forward strand.
CACCGTTGTCCGCAACAATGGCGGTGGTCACTACAACCACTCGTTGTTCTGGACTGTCCTCGGTCCAAATGCCGGTGGCGAGCCGACTGGCGCTGTGGCTGCCGCAATCACCAGTGCCTTCGGATCATTCGCAGCCTTCAAAGAGAAGTTCGCTGCCGCGGCTGCCGGACGATTTGGTAGCGGCTGGGCTTGGCTGGCTGTCGATAAGGGCAAGGTGGTCGTCGAAAGCTCGCCAAATCAGGACAGTCCCTTGATGGAAGGGCGAACACCCATCCTGGGATTGGACGTCTGGGAGCATGCCTACTACCTGAACTACCAAAACCGTCGTCCAGACTACATCACGGCATTCTGGAATGTCGTCAACTGGAATGAAGTCTCTCGTCGCTTTGCAGAAGCCACGAAGTAACCATTGATCTCAAGATCAGAATCACCCTCGGCCACGATCAGTTGCCGAGGGTGATTCGTTCTTTGACCAGGACAGCGGACAGTCGTTCGCCCCTTCATGGGATTGACAGGCAATACGACTGAGATTCGCCGTCCGGCGGGAATCATCCCGTTGGAAATTGAGATCAAATGCGCCCATTGGTGTCGTAAATCTGCTTCACATCAATGCGGTGCGTTTCCTTGCCGGTGCGAACATCGTAGACACGAACGTTGTGTTCGAGCCCCGCGATAGCCAGCGAATTACCGTCGGGAGAAAACCGCAAATTCATGACCATCGACGGATTCTCAATGACGTATCTCACTCGTTGTTCTTCAAGATCCCAGACCACGATTCGCCGAGTCATTGCGTCGCCCCACGCCGCAAAAGTTCCAGTTGATGTGACATCGATCGCAACGAGTCCATTTGTCCCATACGCTCCTGCGGGACCTCGCCAACGCTCCGTATTGCTGGCGATATCCCAGATTCGCAAGACTCCCCGGCCTGCCATGCAAAGCACGCCGCTGCCATCGGA
>DASYEA010000375.1:0-2436 GCA_036499265.1 Schlesneria sp.
TGGTTGATTGCTGATCGACAAAGTCGCTGTTGAACACGAACAATTGCTGCAATGGGGTGGTCGTGATGTCGCGGGATGGGCTATGGCTGGTTGGGGGTGGGAAGTCGTAAATGCGGAGCATGTCGTTTTGTTCGTCACGGCCGATGCGTCCGTAAATCGTCCGCCGGCAATTGGCTTGTTGATCGAGATCCGCGCTGCTTCCTTCCATGCGATCGTCCAAGCTTCCTGCAACAGTCAGCAAGGCATCTCGCCAGGGTTCAATCTCCAGGCGTCGGCGGTTCATGCGAGATAGCTGGTGATTCTCGGGATCGATGGATGCAGAGCGATTCGCCGCGGAGGAACTCGACTGCCGGTAGGTGGCGGAAGTCACAATCATTCGATGCAGTTGTTTGAGCGACCAGGGTGTGGCATTCGATCCCCCTGCGAAATCAGACGCGAGCCACTCCATAAGCTGGGGGTGAGTCGGTCGTTCCCCCTGCAGTCCGAAATCGCTGGGCGTCTTGACCAGCCCCGTTCCGAAATGATGGGCCCAGATCCGATTGACGATCACGCGAGCGGTCAGTGCCTTCCCTTGATCGAGCAGCGCGTCGGCTAACTCCAAGCGACCGCTGCCATTTCGAAACGGTTCTAATCGTGTGCTGGTCGCATCGTGAGAAGCAGTGGTTGTTTCACTCGCTGCGATTGTCGATGGAAACAGTTCCAGAAAGCGGCGTGGGATGATTTCGCCGGGGTTGGCAGGATTGCCGCGGCGAAAGACCGGCAGGTCTCTCGCTTTGTTCTTCCGGTATTCCAGCTTCGTCGCATCAGGGCCGTCGGCGACGATGTAGACGCTGGAATCTTCCACGACTGGAACAAGCGGCGAATCGATTTGGGGAGTGGCCTGCCGGATGTCATTGATTTGTTGCTGCAGCGACTTGGCTTCGTCGGACTCCTTTTCTTTTTGCTTCTTCAAGGCTTCCTGCAGCTTGTCGATCTTCGCGCGAGCGTCGACGACTTGTTCTCCGATCGCCAGCGGCAACAGAGGGCGGTCGGCGACTTGGGTGCTCGCGAAGACGCCTGCCAAGGCATAGTAGTCACGAGTCGAGATTGGATCGAACTTGTGGTCGTGACAACGAGCACAAGCCACCGTCAGACCGAGAAATGTTCGGCTGACCGTATCCAGTCTCTCGTCCCATTCATCGGCGACGATCACTTCAATCACTGATGGTGCGAGCTTCAATTCTTTCCAGTAGACGGGGCTGACGCCCAGAAATCCGAGCGCTGCAAAATCGCGGGGGTGGGCATCGGGCATCAAATCTGCGGCGAGTTGCAGTCTGACAAATTCATCGTAAGGTCGGTCCTCGTTCATGGCGCGGGCGACCCAGTCGCGGTACATCCACGCATGGTCCGTGGCCTTCTGCCAATCGGGAGTGAAGTCGACATACCGAGCCAGATCGAGCCAGTATCTGGCCCATCGCTCGCCAAAATGCGCCGACGCGAGCAACCGATCGATCAGGCGTTCATAGGCGTCGGGTTGATCGTCCGCCAGAAACGCTGTCACCTCTTCTGGAGTCGGAGGCAACCCGAGCAGATCGAATGAAACTCGTCGAATGAGCGTCCGCTTGTCGGCCGCGGCAGACTGTTTCAGTTCACTTGCGGCAAGCTGTTCGATCACGAACGGATCGATTGGGTTGCGCGACGTTGGTCGAGGCTGATCGGTCCCTAAAGGGACCGGCGGTTGACTGAGTGGTTGAAACGACCAGAATTTCCTCGCTGCGGCCCAGTCGATTTCTTTCGCCTGCTTCTTCGTCTCTTTGCCGTAGTCGGGAACGAAAGCTCCGTCCCTGACCCATTGGGAAAGCAGCTCAATTTCCGTGCTGACTAGCTTCCCGTCGGGTGGCATCTGCAGGTCAGAGTCGGTGTACTGGACGGCTTTGATCAACAAGCTCTCATTGGGCTTGCCGGCAACGACGGCCGGCCCGCGCGAACCACCTGCCAGCAGCGAAGTTCGGTTGTCCAATGCCAGATGGCCACTGTCGTCGGCTTTGTCTGTCGAGTGACATTCGTCACAACGCTGAATCAGGAGCGGACGAATCTTCTTTTCGAAGAACTCGGTCGCAGCTTGTCGATCGATGACCACTGGATCACCGGCGACGCAAACGAAGGGGGCGAACAGGGAAGCGATCCCCCAGACCATCACCAGTCGTTTCATACCGGGCTCCGCAAAGTGCCGTGTGACAGAATCAGTCTAACACGGGGGTGTGGTGAAGTCAGGGCGGACCAGTAAGGAGGACATTGCAAATTGCGAATTGCAAAATGCAAATTTTCAATTGGAAGACGAGAGAAGAGGCATTCGCAGTTGCATGACACAACCAGACGGCCGAGGACGAAGTGCTGAGGGCCAAGTGCCGGACAGCGCATGACACAACCTCCCGTTTGCGCGATGTTCTTGTGGTT
>DASYEA010000376.1:0-6823 GCA_036499265.1 Schlesneria sp.
AGTTCCGGTCCGACTTGGAATTGACGCTGTTTTTACAATGACTTAGAACCCGGTGCGGTCTGAGGCGAGAAACGTCCGGTGAACCTGGTAACTGCAGGCCGCTTCGGATGGAGCCTGCGCGCATGACCTTGAATGAATCCCTGACCCGCCGCGATCTACTGACACTTGTCACGTATTCGGTCCTGTTATTTGGCGTCGCCATCGTCAGTGGACGACCGCTGACCTTGCATGAATGCGTGCTGCCGCAGACCGCTCGTTCGATGTTCGCCGACCACGACTTCGTAATTCCGAAGATCAATGGTCACGTGGCAACAAGCGCCGACAATACGATGCCGTCGGAGCCTTGGGTCGAGAGTCCCCCGCTTCCACAGTGGATCACCGTCGCGCTGGCGACACCATTCGGGCGTTGCGACAGCGTAGCGATTGTCCGCATCGGCCCCATGCTTGTCGGAACGTTGGTCGTACTGCTGACAGCCTGGATGGCGACGCTGTGGTATGGCCGATCGTTAGGCCTGCTGGCAGGACTGGTGCTCGCCACGACGCTGGAATTCACTCGCTACAGTTGGCTTGCGGAAGATGAAATCTACCTGTGCGGGATCGTGACGACGGTCGTGGCACTTTTTGTGAAGATCGAATTCGGGGGTGGCCAGGCCGAGTTGAGAACAGGTGCAAACGCATCTTGGCTCAGCTACCTGATGACGGTCATGTTCGGTGCTCGTTCCAAATGGTTCACAGCATTCTACATTGCGATGGGAGCCACCAATCTGGTCAAGGGGTTGGCCTTCGGAACCGTCATGGCCTCGATCCCCTTGTTTGCGTTTCTGGTCCTCAGTCTGCAACCCAAGCGCATTGTGAAGTACGCCTGGGTCTGGGGAGTCGTCTTGTTTCTGGCAGTGATGTTTGCCTGGCCGCTGGCAGCCTACAGTCGGTACCCCGATGCATTCGATGTCTGGCACTTCGACCTGTTTGGACGCTTGCGCGGAACTTACAAAGAGATCAACGAGCCAATCTGGTATTACCCCGTCAATTTGGTGTGGATGTTGATGCCCTGGACGTTCGTGATCCCCCTGGGTTTGGTTGTCACGCGGACCGCCGCTTGGCGAGATCGAACATCGCCCGAACGATTCTTGTGGTGCTGGGCATTCCTTGTTCCAGCAGTGTTTTCAATTCCCGGTGGGAAGCATCACCACTACATGCTGCATGCCCTCGCTCCTTGGGCGATCCTAGGAGCATTGGGGGTTCGCCAGCTTCGCTGCTTGGCACTCAACTGGCCGCGGTGGTTGACGCATCCTGCGACGAGCGCAGTCGGCTACGGACTGCCGGCCGTGGTTGCTCTAGCGCTACTCGGAACGAAGGTTCCTGGCCCGAATTGGTTGCCGGTGGCCCTGATGTGCGCGATTCCACTCGTCGCTGGATTGCTCGCTTTCGCGGTGATCGATCGCGCGGCATGGCGCGCTGGCGCTACTGCGTTCCTTACACTGCTGGGCTGCTACGTCGGCGGCCATTTCTTCGCGGCTGAACACATTGATAGTAACCGCCACGACGTCACTTTTCTGAGATCCGTCCGGCAGCGTGTCGAAACGAATCAGCTCCCTATTCTTGTCGATATGAGTGCCAATTCCTTCCATGGATTGATGGGGCTCTTCTACATGCCCGATGATGCCATCTTGTTGCACAATCCCAGCTTCCTCGGTGCCGCTGAGATCACTGCTCCTGAAGTCTTCGTGATCGCGATGGAGTCGTTGAAAGACGAGATCGCGGCCTGGGGTTCTGTGGAGGCGCTCGAAACAAGCAAACGAATTCCTCGTGCTCGAACATCGAAAGACAAACTCACGCTCTTCCGGTTGAAGTTTGACGAGAGTATTGCGCGACTGCCCGCTCACAACATTCGCGTTACGCCGATGCAGGCGATGAACCGAGTGGCAGGACCATTCTTGTCACCAAAGCTGGCGGAGAAGCTCGAAGTCGGCACCACCAAGTAGTCGCTCTCCTGAAGTCGAGTCTGCTGTCGACGGAAGTTCCAACGCTTCAGCGGTGCGCGCCTCAAATGGCATCGCGTCGGACTGTCGAAGGCGTGACCAGCGTCCATTGCCAAATTGGTCGCGCCACGTCACGATTCTCGCCAGTCTCAACTTCTGGAAAGAACATCATGCTGACACTCGAGAGATTTTCATTTGGCGTCGGGGACCGATTCGCTCATCAGGCCAAGGCACAACTGCGGGCCTTCCAAATGCTGGCGAAAGATGGCGTCGAAGTCGTGCCGGTTTGGAACAAGTCAAATCGCGAGCACACGTTTATCGGATCGGAACCACAAAGCGTGTACGACGCTGCCCAGGTGGCAGTCAAAGAGCTGAACTGGACACCGGGATGGCATGTTGATGCCGACCACATCCGACTGGAAACAGTCGACCGCTTCATGAGTTGCTCTGATTTCTTCACGATCGATGTGGCCGATTCGATTGGCAAGCCCGCCGCGGCAGGCGATGTGCAACAGTTTGTCGAGCGACATCCCGAATTGGTCGGTAGCCTCAGCATCCCTGGTATCAGTGCCCCGCTGACGATTACTCGCCAGGATGTCGAAAGAGTGGCCGCGAAGTACCTATTGGCGGTCCAGGATGCCGGCAAGATCTATCGCTACATCGCGGCCGCAAAAGGGGAATCGAAGATCATCGCGGAAGTCTCCATGGACGAGACTGATGCACCGCAGACGCCGCCCGAACTGCTGATCATCCTGGCCGCGCTCGCGGACGAGAAAGTGAAGCTGCAGACAATCGCACCGAAGTTCACCGGCCGATTCAACAAGGGAGTCGACTATGTCGGCGACCTCGTTCAATTCGAAAAGGAATTTAACGACGATTTGGCAGTGATCGCTCAGGCCGTGAAGCAATATGGCCTGCCAGCAAATTTGAAGCTCAGTGTTCACAGCGGTAGTGACAAGTTCAGCATCTACCCGATCATTCGCAAAGCCCTGCAGCGCACCGGTGCCGGCCTACACGTGAAGACGGCCGGTACGACCTGGCTGGAAGAGCTAATCGGCCTGTCCGAAGCAGGGGGCGACGGATTGGCTCTCGCGAAAGAAATCTACGCGTACGCCTTGGAACATGTCGACGAATTGTGTGCGCCGTATGCCAGTGTGATCGACATTGACCGAGCCAAGCTGCCCAGTGCTTCGACGGTAAACAGTTGGACCGGTCCACAACTGGCAAATGCGTTACGGCATATCCCCAATCATCCCGAGTTCAACGCCAACGTCCGTCAATTACTGCACGTCTCGTTCAAGATCGCCGCGAAGACGGGAGCCCGCTACACCGATTTGCTGAAAGCGAACGAAGCAATCGTTGCCAAGCAAGTCACAGAGAATATCTACGAACGTCACATGCGTCCGCTGTTCATCGGCTAATTTCCAGTGAGTCGCCGTGCAGAACATCGTTCCGTTTCAGAGAAGCTAACATGCAAACACGTACGCTCGGCAAGACAGGTCTGGAACTTCCGATTCTCAGTTTCGGCGCATCGTCGCTGGGGCAGGAATTTCGCAGCGTACAGTTGGATGACGCATTGCAAAGCGTACGCGTGGCGTTGGATTGCGGACTGAACTTCATCGATACGTCTCCGTTCTATGGTCGTGGAATGAGTGAGGTGATGCTCGGCATCGCTTTGCGCGGCGTCCCTCGCGACAGCTATACCCTGTGCACAAAGCTCGGGCGTTACGACCTGACCCATTTTGACTTCAGTGCAAAGCGAGTTGCCGAAAGCGTCGACGTCAGCCTGCATCGCCTGGGGACAGATCACCTCGATATCATTCTCTGCCATGACATTGAATTCGTGCCGATGCAGCAAATCGTCGACGAGACGATTCCGGCACTCCGCAAGATTCAGCAGTCGGGCAAGGTGCGGTTCATAGGATTCAGCGGCTATCCACAAAAGATCTTCCGTTTTATCTGTGATCAGACGGATGTGGACTGTGTGCTGTCATACAACCAGTACACATTGCAAAACACGCGGTTCGTCGATGAATCGGTTCCGTATTTGAAGGCAAAAGGCGTCGGTGTGATGAACGCGGGGCCGTTCAGTGCCCGCCTGCTGACCAATGCTCCTCTGCCCGCCTGGCTGAAGGAACCAGAAGCAGTGAAAGATGCTGCTCGACGCGCCGCCGCGTTGTGCGCGAAGCACGGCGTCGACATCGCGAAGCTCGCGGTCCAGTTCTCGTGTGCTCACCCCGACGTAGCCACGACGGTTGCCGGTAGCGCCAATCCGAACAACATCCGCAACTGGGCTCAATGGCTCGGCGAACCAATCGACGAACAACTACTGCGTGACGTGCAGGCTATTTTTGCACCCGTGAAAAACCTTGGCCACGCGGAAGGTCTGCCGGAAAACAATTGAGGGAACCGGACTTGGAGTCAATGATACGGATATCTGTTGCCCTTCGTTCGTCTCATTTCAATAGGACGAATGGGACGTAGAGGACGAATAGAACTGGCTCGAAGAGAGTGGCGAGCCCCCTTACATCGCGGCTTCTTTGCGGGCCGCTCGCCAATCGGCGAACCACTGAATGACGTAGAAGAACACGGGTGTCAGCAGGATTCCGAACATCGTGACCCCCAGCATCCCCGCGAACACGGCAACACCCAGCGTGCGTCGCATTTCGGCACCCGCACCCTGGCCGACCATCAACGGGACTACGCCCAGGATGAATGCGAATGAGGTCATGATGATCGGCCGCAATCGCAACTGACATGCATCCAGCGTCGCCTGAAAACGATCGACACCCGCTTCGTGGCGTGAGCGCGCGAATTCGACGATCAAGATCGCGTTCTTACACGCCAGGCCGACTAGCACCACGAAGCCGATCTGCGTGAAGATGTTGATGTCCATGTTGGCGAACAACACACCGGCAATCGAGCAGAGCAGACACATCGGAACGACCAAAATCACTGCCAGCGGCAGAGCCCAACTTTCGTACTGAGCCGCCAGTACGAGGAACACGAGCACCACAGCCAGCAAGAACGCGTACATCGCAGTATTACCGGCCTGCAATTGAAGCAGCGCCAACTCGGTCCATTCTGATCGCATCCCCTGAACCAGTCCTTTGTTGGAAATATCTTCCATCAGTTTGATTGCTTGACCAGAACTGGTTCCTGCGCCCGCGTTCGCGTTGATTACCGCAGACGAATAGAGGTTGTATCGCAGCAGCATCACAGGTCCGGTCGTTTCTCGGACGGTGGCCACCGACGACAACGGGACCATCTCACCATGAGTATTTCGAACCTTCAGCCGTCTCAGATCGTCAGTCTTCATGCGGAACTTTGAGTCGGCCTGAACGTTCACTTGCCACGTACGACCGAAACGATTGAAGTCGTTGACGTACAATGATCCGAAGTGAACCTGCAGTGTATTGAAGAGCTCTGCGATGGAAACCCCCATCGTCTTCGCGGCCGCGCGATCGATATCGAGATACAGCCACGGCGTGTCCGCGCGGAAACTGGTGAAGAGGCCACGCAGCCCGGGTTCGCGATTGGCTTCATCGACGATCTGCTGGCTGACATCTTCCAAAGTACTTAGCCCATTGTCGCCGCGATCTTCGATCACGATCTTGAAACCGCCTGCGGTCCCCAGTCCGTCAACAGGCGGAGCACCGAAGACGTTAATCATTCCATCGGCGATCTGTGAGTCGAATTGTTCCTTTAACCCCTCGGCAATGATGTCCGCCGACAAGCCGTGATGAGCTCGACTATGGAAATCCTTCAGCATGACATACATCGTGCCGAAGTTCGGGGCATTCGCGCCCAGCAAAATCGACTGTCCGGCAATGGCCATCGTATGGTCCACACCATCGGCCTTCCCGGCGATTGCTTCCAGCTTCACCATCACTTGATTGGTCCGGTCGAGCGATGCGGAATCGGGAAGCTGCACGTTTACCAGCAGATATCCCTTATCCTGCGAAGGAATGAAGCCGGTCGGAGTCTTTTGAAAGAGATCGTAAGTCAGATAGAGCAGCCCGCCGTAGAGCAGAAGAACTAACGCACTGCCGCGCATCATCACTGCAACAGTTCCCACATAGCCAGTCGTCACGGCTGAAAACGCATAGTTGAAGATGCGGAAGAACCACCCCAATGAAGCATTGATCAATCCCGCCGTCAGCCAAGTCACAATCGCACCGATCGCAGCGCAAATCCAAGGCAGCATTGTCACGACATTCGGGGACCATGTCGCCACGGAGTCAGCAAACCGTGTCGTGATCCAGGGGGCGAGATTCGCATATCCGAGCCAGCCACCAACAATCATCAATCCAAACCGAGGCAACGCATCCCCATGTCCGTGCGTCTTGGGTTTCAACAGCAGCGTTGCCAGAGCGGGGCTCAGCGTCAGTGAATTGAATGCGGAAATGAGCGTGGAGATTGCGATCGTGATCGCGAATTGCCGGAAAAACTGCCCGACGATCCCAGAGATAAACGCGCAAGGTATGAATACGGCCGTCAGCACCAACCCCACGGCGACAACGGGACCCGACACTTCGTCCATCGCGCGAATCGCGGCATCACGTGGCGACAGTCCTTCCTCGATATGATGTTCCACCGCTTCGACGACGACGATGGCGTCGTCGACGACGATCCCGATCGCCAGCACCAGGCCGAACAGAGTCAACGTATTCAAGCTGAAACCGACCGCCAGCATCGCCGCGAACGTCCCGACGACAGCCACAGGAACGGCGACCAGAGGAATAATGGCGGCTCGCCATCCTTGCAGAAACACTAACACCACCACGGCCACCAGCAGCACGGCGTCGCGCAGCGAGTGGAACACTTCGTTCACCGATTCTTGA
>DASYEA010000377.1:0-2642 GCA_036499265.1 Schlesneria sp.
GTTGAATCGATTTGAACTGAACCATTGGGACGGCGGGAAACTGGTGGTGAACCAGACGTTCTCCAACTTGCTGCGCCGTCATCACTGGACGACCTTTGCGGTCATCTGGTCACGAACAGCCGAAGCGGCCATCGCGAAGAAGTTGCGGACAGATCGAGTCACCCTGCGGTTCACGTTGGACGATGCCGGTCGCGAGCGAGCGTTCTACATCAAGCGGCACGGTCGTTCATCTTTGAAGGAATACATCAAGCCGCTGCTCAGTTTGCGATGGCCGATCCTGGGTGCGAAGAACGAATGGAATGCGCTCCTCAACTTCCACGAAGCCGGCCTGCCGACAATGACGCCGGTGGCGATGGGTCAGCGCGGTTCTGATTCGTTCCTGATTACCGAGGCCCTCGAAAACTGCACCAAGTTATCGGAATTAGATACATCGCCTTTCGAAGTCGCGCATTCATTTGCAGGCGTCATTCGTAAGGCGCATCGCAATTCACTTGTGACCGGTATCGCCCGGATGACGCAACGGATGCACGGAGCAGGGTTGCATCATCAGGACTACTACCTCGGTCATCTCTTGCTGCCGAACCCCGCCGCCAAAGGTGAATCGCCGCCAGATCGGATCTACGTGATCGACCTGGGCCGCGTTCGCAAACAGCGACCGCTATCAAAGCGTTGGATTGTTAAAGACCTTGCCCAACTGAACTACTCGGCTCAAGGCAGCAGTGCCACCGAGCGCATCCGCTTCTTGCGAGAATACCTCGGCCGCAGAATCGGTCCCGCCGACAAGCGATTGATCGCCAGCATCACTGCGAAAACATCCGCAATCGCCCGGCATTCGCGAAAGAACAGCCTGTAACGGACTTTCACTTCGTTGACGGCAGATTCACGCCCAGCAACTGCTTGAGCTGCGTGAATGACCACATCTGCTCAGACAGCCCATCGACACGACCATCGCTCAGCATGGCATCGGCCAACTGGCGAACAGCGAATGCCGTCACAGCGAGACTTTCCACCGGCGACACCACAATCTTGAACCCCAACTCTTCCAGTTCGCTCGCCGAAAGGATCGGAGTCGCACCACCAACGAGCATGTTGGCCAATTGCGGCTTGGGGATCTCTCGAGCGACTCGCGCCAGTTCATCGCGTGTCTGCGGTGCTTCGACGAAGATCACATCTGCGCCGACTTCGGCATATCGATTCGCGCGATCGATTGCCGCATCCAGTCCTTCGACGGCGCGAGCGTCCGTGCGAGCGATCACGACGAAATCAGCGTCCTGTCGAGCGTCCAGCGCCGCGTGCAACTTGTCGACCATCTCCTCAACTGGAATCACTTGCTTCCCCGCAAAGTGACCACAGCGCTTGGGAAACACCTGATCTTCCAGCAGCATCCCCGCCGCACCGGCTCGTTCGAATTCCCGCACCGTCCGAATGACATTCGGAATCGCTCCGTAGCCAGTATCGCCGTCGACAATGACTGGCACGTCCACCGCGGCCGTCATTCGGCGAGCCGCTTCAGCGACCTCTGCCAAGCCCAACAGGCCAAGATCAGGCAGCCCAAACGCGCTGGCAGAAGTGCCGAACCCGCCGAGAAAGAGCAGTGGAATCCCCGCCTGCTCCATCACCTTGGCTGTAAAGGCATCGTGCGGAGCCAGACTGCGGATGATTCCGGGCGTCAGCAATCGTTCGCGAAGCTGCTTTGTTTTGGGGAAAGACGACATCGCCTGTTAATCTCGGTGAGTAGTAGAAGATGCCCTGAGCGTCCATTACAGGCAATAAGTAGTCAAACGCAGCGGCCTGGATGGCAAGGTCAAAACGTGCGACTGGTTATGCCTGGGACCAAGATCGCCCCCTTGATCCTCTCAGCGCAAAAAAACACCCGCCGACCAACAAAGGCCGACGGGTGATTCTCTTGGATTCAACCTGGCTCAAACGAGCTTAGTAGCTCGATGGGTTCAGCGTCACTTCGCCATAGGTCACGCCATTCGAAGTCAGCAGCTTGGCGAAAACGTCCTTGCTGATGTTTTCACTGACAAACTTACCGGAACCGTCGCACATCATCACGTTCACACCGCCGATGTGCTGTGAACTTGGGCGAGGAGCTGACATACCGGATTGTTGTGGACGATTAATGAACCAATAGGTGTTGGTGTTGTAGGCGTCCAAGGTCGTAGCCAAGCTGGTACTAACAAATTGACCTGCTGCTGGCGCTCCACTGGTGGTATCGACTCGCAAACCGAAGCCGATGCTATTCACGTCGGCACCATACCACTGTCCAGCATTCAGATTTTCGGTGAGCAGAAGGGTATTTCCAGTTCCATCTCCTGTCCCGATGTAATCGATCGATGGCTGGAATGAGAAGCTCTGACGCATCAGACCTTGGCCAGATCCACCATCTGTTGGCAGTCGCCACATCGCACCGGTCGCAACTTCCTGATTTGCATTGACGACAAGTTTTGCGACGGTAGCGGCCGAAGTAGCACTCGCAGTTCCAGAGATTCCCTGACCCCAGTCGATTGAGCAAGGATCATGAAATGGACCTGAAAGATCACCACCAACCACACCCCAGATCGAACTGGAAATGAAGCCCGAGTTGGCGACATAGCTCAAGCCGCCAGGCTGACGGAAAGAGTCCTGATCATCAGGGC
>DASYEA010000378.1:0-3875 GCA_036499265.1 Schlesneria sp.
AAGTGTGGCGAGCCGAAGTAGGGAGAGCACGATACATCAGCGGGTTTCGATTTGCCACGGAGGCGGGCAGTGCTGATCAGCGCCAAAGTAGTAGGCATACTCCGTGTGCCGTGTTCGTCGCCCGCGCCTGGGAAGCCGAACGGCACACGGAGTGTGCCTACTACTTTGGTTAGCAACTGGTATCGACCCGTCGTTCGAGTTCCGACAGGTCGATCAGTGGAGCGGAAGTGTGACGCACCATCGCTTCCAGCGACGGGGGATCTTTGAATGCTGAACCCGTCACCAGGCAAACAACATAGGCGTTGGGATCGATCAAACCCTCCTGTGCGGCCTGCAAAGCTCCGGCGACCGCAGTCGATCCCGCGGGCTCGGCAAAGATTCCTTCTTCGCGTGCCAGACGTGATTGAGTTTGCCAGACGAAATCATCGTCGACGACATGCCCGGTCCCGCCATTCCGACGACAGGCGGCAATCACTTCGTTTCCGTCAATTACTGAAGGAACTTGTAGTCCGCTGATGCGACTGGTGCATTGCGTCGTCTGAGCGAACTCGCGACCTGCGCGCAACGGGCCCGAGATCGTGTTGTTTCCGGCCGGCTGCACGCATTCGACCTTGGGAAGTTCGCGGACGCAGCCCGATTCCAATAGTTGTTCGTATGCTTTGGCGATCGCCAGCACCAGACCGCCACCGCCTGCCATCGCGAAGATGTGGCCCCACGGTTCAGGACCTTGCTCGGCCAGTTCCAGACCGATCGTTTTGACACCGCTCATTCCGACAGGACTGAGTGCAAAAGCGCTGATCTGCATCTGAGCGGATGGACGCGAACTGAGTTGTCGCAAGCAATCGATCACACGATCAGAGACCTGACTGTCGACGCCGAAGCCACGGACTCGATACAGCTTTGCTCCATAGGCGAGCATCTGTCGCAGTTTGCCTTCCGGGGCCGCTTCGACAATCGCGATCTCGCAGTTGATGCCGGCAACGGCGCAGTAAGCAGCCAGGGCCGCACCAGTGTTGCCACTCGAAGTTGCGATACATTCCGTCTTGCCGTTGGCGACCATGTCCGAGATCGCGGCGCAGGCGAATCGATCCTTGTAGGAACCGGTGGGATTCGTGATCTCCAGCTTGAAAAACAGGTTCTTCAAACCAACGCTCGGCCCGAGGCGTCTCGATCGGATGAGAGGTGAATTCCCTTCGCCCAACGAGATGCGAGCCGCTTCCGGGATCGGATCCAACCACTCGGCAAATCGCCACATCCCTGAAGGCATCGAACAAAACCTCAACGGTGCGAACTCTGGATCAATTAACGAACGCTCAAGCTATTGCTTCCACGTCGTGTCAACTTCAAACGGATACATCGGCCGACGGCGACGATGATAGGGAAGTTGGGTGACATCGGCCATCGTCACGCCACGCGTGTTCACCCGCAAAATGGTCGGACAGACGGGCTGGTAGGCGGCCAGTGGGGCATTGACCCCCTTCGCCACCAGCACCCGGAAGGCGAGGGGATCCAAGCCGAACGCGGTCAGTTGCCGCAAACTGAAGGGCGGCGTCCGTCGCGTCGTCAACATGACTGTGAGCAATCCGTCGACAGTTTCGACAATCGCTGTGCGGCCCTGGTCAAATTCGGTGAATCCGCCGTGTCGAACCTGATCCTCCGCAAATCGCCCATCCCCCACAAATTTGACGAGAAACTCAGCCTCGAATGGGGTGCCGTGCAAGTTGTCGGTCTGTCCACCGATCACCAATCGAACTCGCGATCCGACTCCTGCGGCCTCAGCCTGAGTCACCGCGGCGGGGTCATACAGGCAGATAAAAGAGGGACCAAGCTGCTGTCGGTAGAGTTCATGAGCGAGCCATGTCCCGTTTGCGGGCGATCCACCGCCGACATTATCGCCCATGTCGAGCATGCAGATCGGGGCAGGAAGGTTGTGTGCCTGGCTAACGGCGTCTTCGACTGAAGTAAATGTCCCTGCCAGTCCCTCGCGACCCGACCACATCGCATCACTTAGCCGATCCGCGAGCGCCTGTGCCAGCGGCAGGTTGCCATCGGTCACCACCAGAGCCGAGGCCCCCATTTCGTCGACATCTGAATAGGGGAAGCCGAGCATCAGGCTAGCCGACAGCACCCCAGCGTGCCCTCGTACTTCTTCAAAAGCCGCGACCAACCGGTCGAGCGGTGGTTCCGACGTGCATTGCCGTTCGATGTTGATCAGCATCGGAGGGAAGCTGGCCGCTTGTACGGGACTCACTTGTCCCCGAAGCGTCCGCACCATCAGCTCCGCGGCTTCCAAGCCGCGTTGCTCTTGATCGACATGAGGATTGGTTCGATATGCGGTTAGCGCATCAGTTGCGTTGACCATGTCGGGCGATAGATTGCCATGCGGGTCCAGCGTTCCAATGATCGGCAACTGAGGTCCCACGAACTGCCGCACTCTCGCCAGCCAATAGCCATCAGCATCGGGATGAGCCTGCGCAACGGTGGCTCCGTGCGGGGCAACCAGCAAACCATCAAGTCTTCCTGCCGATTCTAATTCGTCCAACATCAGCTTTAACAGTGAATCAAACGCGGCAGGTTCAATGGAACCAAACGGCAGGGCTCTCGCAGCGAAGATTGGAACCGCTTCGAAATTCGCTCGCGCCAACCCGTCAAAGAATCCACGTACTTCGTGGTGAGCATTCGCAAAGTGAGTTCGAATGTCTTCACCGGTCAGCAGCAGGTCTTGGCGAAAATGTTCGAACGTCGTGATGCCCGGCAGGAACGTATTGGATTCCTGGATCAACGCGATGATGCCAACCCGAGGCATAAGGAAACTCCCGTGAGTGTGGACGGACTGTGCCAAAATATGGTAGCAGTAGCAGCCTTGATTCGCGCGGTGCCCGGTGCGATCTGGAACTTCCTTGATCCTGCAGGTCCAACATGGCTTTCGATTCGAAGATCACTCTCGCGATGATGCGCGAACACCTGTACAGCGCTGTGGTCAGCGATGCTCTGGATGGACTGGGATACAAACGCCAGTCACCGCGGTTGCAGTTCACGCCCTACACCGGGACGAACCTGCTCGTGGGACGCTGCAAGACCACATTGTGGGCAGATATGGCTCACATCGATCCCAAACCGTATGAATTGGAACTGCAGGCGGTCGATGCCTGTCAACCCGATGATGTGTTGATTGCTGCGGCGGGAAACTCGATTCGATCCGGCATCTGGGGTGAACTGCTGACCACTGCCGCCAAGAACCGCGGTTGCGTCGGTGCGATTATCGACGGAGCGATTCGCGATGTGGCGAAAATTCGATCGATGGACTTCCCCGTTTACGCCCGGGCCACCTGCGTCTATGACAGCTTGAATCGGCAGCGCGTCGTCGACGTGGACGTCCCCGTCGAGATCGATGGAGTGAACTTTCAGCCGGGATCGCTGGTCTTTGCTGACGAAGACGGAGTCGTGGTCGTTCCACCGGAAGTGGAAGCGGAGGCGATTCGGCGGGCCTGGGACAAGGTTCACGCCGAAAACGTGGTTCGCGACTCGATTCGCGACGGGATGAAGGCCGTTGATGCGTTCGCGAAATACGGTGTCCTTTGACAGACTATTCTGTCGCGAAGTCCCGGCATTGCTTGACGATCCATCGATCAGGCTGAACAATCGAGCTGGCGACATCCTGTTTGTCGCCGGGCGCTTGAGCTGCGCCCGGATCGAGAATTCTGGAAAGTAGAGATTTGTATGTCCGGCGTTCGATTGTCACCTGCCGTCAGTTCCCTGAAGCCCTCTGCCACGTTGGCCGCTGCCGCCAAAGCGAAAGAGCTAAAAGCTAAAGGAATAACGGTTTACGACTTCACGCTGGGTGAGCCAGATTTCAATACCCCTGAAAATGTTCG
>DASYEA010000379.1:0-5607 GCA_036499265.1 Schlesneria sp.
GTACAGTCATTTTGCCCTTGACAGAGCCGCCAGTTCGTGCTGATCAGCCCAGATTGCCAGCATCTTCTTCAAACGCCAACAAATCTGGTTACTTTTAGGTCAGACGCGAACCTGTGGTCGGTGTTTTACCGGGATCGAGGCAAAAAATGCCGTCGGCAATATCTGCCGGACTTCGTCGCCGCCCTCGAAAAAACGTGATTTTTCGGCCGCGATTTAGCCAACATCCTCAAGTCTCCGTTGAGGCAAACCGGGGACCGCGCCTATAAGTCCGCCACGCATTCGGGGCCGAAGTCTGGGTCAACGTTAATTCCAAAGGCAATGCTGCCGGGAATCGAATGAGCAGCAAGCAAATCTGCTGTCAAAGTTGGCTCTATCTAACGCAGCGAAATCAATTCAAGGAGAGATAAGATGACAGGAATTCGGTTCTTAAAAGCCGCTGCAGTTTGTCTGGCCACCTTGGGCGTTGCGATGCCTCAAGTTCCTGCTATGGCCGATAGTGCGCGAACCGGCTCGACTGTAAGGCCTCAGAAGTCGACACTGCCCGATATCGCTCTGACGACTGGCGGAACACTGTCGGGTCGCATCGTCGACCACACCGGAAAACCACGGGAAGGGGCGGAAGTGACCCTTTTTCAAGGGAAGAAGCCGCTCACCGCCACGATCACGAATCAAGAGGGCGTCTACTCCTTTAAGCACGTGAAGGGTGGCGTTTACGGAATAACCTCAGGAAATACGGATGCGACTTTCCGAGTCTGGACGGAACGCACAGCTCCCCCTTCGGCGAAAGAGCATGCTTTGCTGGTGATGGGCGAGAATGGAGCCCGCGGACAATGGGGTGCTGTCGATCCGACCCTCGTCCTGTTGACCGCAGGGGTTATTACCGCCGTCATCCTGAGTGCCATTACATTAAGTCGAATCGACGATAGTACATCGACCATTATCTATGTGCCTGCGTCGCCTTGATTTCGTCGCGATCTCCCACCGCGTTCGGCGATTCACGCCGAATGCCACTGCCGCCGATGACCATGCCCCCCAGGTCACCGGCGGTTTTTCCTTTATCTTTGTGCAACAAGTGACTCAACTAACAGCCAGAGTGGCACGCCCCTGAGTCTTCGAAGAGCGTTGGATTTCGGCTACTTTCTTGACCAAGCCCTTCGCAAAGCCTCAGAGCGTGCCCCCCCCAAACGGAAAATAGTGATGGCTCTTCGGAAACAGGGGGCCTGTCTTGACACAACTCGCGCCCGGTCCTAGATTCCCAAACTGCCTTTTTGTTCAGTCGGACTACCTTGGGAATGATGAGCTTCGCAGACAGAAATGATTGCGGCGAGATTGTCGATTTTGCCGAAAGTCTGATGCGTAGCGAATTAAATCGTGAGGTCTACAACACATGATGTGCTGTGGAGACGGCAGACACTAAAGCGGAACGATGGGGCGGGGTGAGTAATCGGTAACCTGGACAGCCCCAACGTCCACGCTCGGATGCGAAAGGAATCGCAGATGACGTTCATTCTTCCTTTGAATGCGGGTTCGGATCGACCGGTCCCCTTCATCGATCTGGTCCCCCAATTTCAATCGATGTCGGCCGAAGTGATGGCCGTCGTCGAGCGAGTCTTCACCGAGCAAAAATTCATCATGGGGGATGAAGTTGCGGCGTTGGAAGAAGAAATCGCGGCCTACTGCGATTCGCGGTTTGCCATCGGCTGCAATTCAGGCACAGATGCCTTGATCATCGCCCTGCAGGCGTTGGACATCGGCGAAGGGGACGAAGTCATCACGACACCGTTCTCGTTCTTCGCGACGGCCAGTTCGATCTGTCGAGCGGGTGCGACTCCCGTGTTTGTCGACATCGATCCTGAAACGTTTAACCTGGATATTGGCGCGATCGAAGACGCCATCACACCGCACACCAAGGCGATCATGCCTGTCCACCTGTTCGGGCAGTGCTGTGATATGGAGCCGCTGTGGCGTCTGTGCCAGAAATACAACTTGCATATCGTGGAAGATGCCTGCCAGGCAATCGGTGCCGAATACCAGGGACGCCGGACCGGTGTCCTGGGTGCGGTCGGTTGCTTCAGTTTCTTCCCCACGAAGAACCTGGGTGGTGCCGGTGATGGTGGCATGATGACCACCGACGATCCCGCACTGTGTGCCAAGCTGAAACGCCTGCGTGTTCATGGCGACATTGGCCAGTACGAACATCTCGATCTGGGGATGAACAGCCGACTGGACGCACTGCAGGCGGCCGTGTTGCGAGTGAAGTTGAAGCAACTCGAGAATTGGACCGCCGCTCGCCAGAACAATGCCGCTCGCTATGGGCAGATGTTCCGACAGGCCGGCATCCTGGACACGATCTCGCTGCCCGTGGCCAAGTCGGATCGTCGACATGTCTACAACCAGTACTGCATCCGTGTTCAGGACGGACAACGCGATCACGTGATGCAGCAACTGAAGGCCTCCAAGATCGGCTGTGCGGTTTACTATCCGAAGCCACTGCACCTGCAGACTTGCTTCAAGCACCTTGGTTACAAAGCGGGTCAGTTCCCCCACTCGGAAGCGGCTTCGCGAGACATCCTGGCCCTGCCGAGCTATCCGGAACTTCCTGTTGCTGATCAAGACCGCGTCGTCGATTGCCTGGTGAAGATTTGTCGCGAGATGCCACAATCGCAACCAATTCGACGTGCTGCGTAAAGAATGGTCGATTCCAAACACGAAAACCGCGCGAGGCTCACTTCGCGCGGTTTTCGCTTTCTAGTGCTGATAGCACTGACGTGTCGCGTTGAAACATGGGTTTGACCAAGTGGATTTCTGCTCGCGGGACGCCACAACTCAGTGGGATGCGGTCTAGAGCATGCCTGCAGACTGGTTGAGCCACCGAATTCCAAAGTGACTATGAGCGGCAGGTCTGCAAGAGGGGCGTTGCTCTCGTCCCCGCAGTCGGCAGAGATCGAAGCGGAGCTTCGAAGACTGGCGTTCCCAAGCGGGAGCTTGGGAACGAGAAAAAAACCGCGCGAGGCAAGCCTCGCGCGGTTTTTTGTTTTGGTAGAGAGTTTCTTGCCAACTCCACAATGATTCTTGGCTTGTGAATTGACCTTGAGCAAACAAGTAGGTCGTCTTGACTGATTTGATTTGCAACGACCCATTCTGATAGCTTTAGACGTTCAAGCGTTCAATTTGCGAGTCCTGTATTAATTCCTCCTTGAACTTGCACACTTTCTCGGCGAATCCGCGATGAGGAATCTGTGCTTCGACGGCGATATTGATCTCAAAGTCGAAATTGACTTGATATCGCTATAGTTAGCCTAGGGAGGCCGATATGTCCAAGTGGTTATCTGCCGCTGAACAACTCTGGAATCGAGCAAGCAATTGGTTATTGAGTAGTCGGGGTCAATCACTTTCGGTTGTGATCCTCCTGATGACCCATACAGGGCTCCTTGCCTTTTCGGCCACTCGACATAGCCCAACGTCTTTGGAGCCGGCCTTTTTGGCTAGCGGCCTCAGTCACTGGGAATTTGGCCGATTTGAGCTGTATCGCGTGAATCCACCGCTGGTTCGTATGGTGGCTTCGTTGCCTGTGATGTTCATCGGTTGCGAAACCGATTGGAGTCCGTTCTACGATGCCCCCGGCTCACGGGCCGAATTCCCAATCGGTGAAGCTTGGATGAAAGCGAACGGTCCTCAATCGATTCTCCTGTGCTTCTATGCTCGCTGGGCGTGCATCCCCTTCAGTTTGATCGGCGGCTATTTCGCCTATCGCTGGGCGCACGAACTTTATGGAAACGGTGCGGGGTTAGTGACACTATTCATTTGGACTTTCGAGCCGAATTTGCTCGCGCATGCCGAACTAATTACACCGGACAGTGCGTGCTGGTCTTTTGGTGTGTTGGCCGGTTACACATTCTGGCGCTGGCTGAAGCAGCCTACTTGGGTAAGAGTTGGACTCGCTGGTTTCTCGCTCGGTCTGGCCGAACTTTCGAAATTGAGCTGGCTGATTCTCTTCGGCGTGTGGCCTCTATTGTGGCTGACATGGCGCTGGCTCGAATCCCAAAAGTCCGTGAATCCTACCACGAAAGGCGAATGTCAGACTGAAACCGAGTTCTTGGCAAATGCTCGGCGGACTTTGAATGCCTCCCCTTCGATCGGTCAATTTCCGCCTGTCACCCATCGACCTTCTATTCTCCAACTCCTTGTGATCCTGCTGCTAGCGGTACATACGATCAATATGGGCTATGGTTTCGACGGGTTCGGAATCCAATTGAAGGACTTCCAGTTCGTCAGCACCACGCTGACCGGCTTCGACAACTCGGGGCAATCAGGTAATCGCTTTAAGAATTCGTGGATCGGGCAGCTTCCGGTGCCTCTCCCAAAACAATACGTGCTCGGATTCGATAGTCAAAAAAAAGACCTGGAAGACTTTCACGGACTTTCTTACCTGCGCGGCGAATGGAAACACGGCGGTTGGTGGTACTACTACATTTACGGCCTGTGGGTGAAGGTGCCATGTAGTCTCTGGCTTTTGTTTATTGCGATACTCGTTTCGCGGCTTTGTCGCCCGACTCACCCAATTCCGTGGCGGGACGAACTCGTGCTGCTTGTGCCGGCGGTAACGCTACTCGCAGTGGTAAGTGCTCAAACAGAGTTCAATATCCACCTACGGTACGTCTATCCGAGTCTGGCCTTGACGACGATCTTCTTGGGACAAAGTCTTGGCTGGCCCGCAAAGCGATGGGCCTTCACTGAACTATTTCGCGTTGGGATGCTGGGGTATTTCGCGCTAAGTTGCCTCTTTGTCTACCCACATCATCTCGCATACTTCAATGAGTTTGTAGGTGGCTCAAAAAACGGGTATCGTCACCTCTTGGGCAGCAGCTTCGATTGGGGGCAGGATCTACTTCTTATCCGCGACGCTATGCAATCTGCCGAACTCGGTCGCTACAAATGTGTTCTCTGGCGACCCCATCAAGACAATTACGACCCCGAATTCTTGGGAGTTACTCTCGCAACAACGGTGGAACAGAGAAACGAGTACGATCACATCATCGTTTCCTATGACACACTGACGCGTCCAATCGACCACGAGGGCGACTGGAATCACCCGGTCGAGGTCAAGCCAATTCGACCGCTCGGAACCTCGGAGATCCACCTCGGCTTGACGCACAAGGCTTTCCGCTCTCGTTTCGTTGAATCGGTCCCACAGAAATGAGAGCCCACCTATCACAAAAAGAGAAGAAACCCGCCATCGCCTCAAGAAATATCACAGTCCGTCGCATATTAAGGAAAGCCTTCGGAGCGCGAAGCAACGCTGATCGTCGATGGCGCGACGTGAACCTGAGGAAGCGTAGTGATTAGGCGGGAATCCTAAGAAAAACGCCCCAATAAGCTACGAAGCATGGCCTGTAATGCGAAGCACGCGGATGTGGCAACGCCGCAGTATTGCACACATCCCACTTGACAAGAAACGCTGAGCTTATATTCTGAGTATGGATATAGACAGATCCAATTTGAGTTCGCTTCGTGGTGTCGAGCATGACAGTTCTGATGCAAACAATTTTTCTTGCGCCTCGCCATGGCCTCAAGTACCTGCTGGTTTTGGCTGTACTTGTTGCAACT
>DASYEA010000380.1:0-3226 GCA_036499265.1 Schlesneria sp.
AGGTTGTACCTCAGAAAGAGCTCACATCCCTGGATCTCGTCTTCGCCATACTCCTGGTCGCTGCGTTCATGCTCGCGTTGCCGGTCATCTCGTGGTTCTCGCAACCGATCGGCATGTTGATCGTGGGGTTTGCGCTCTGGGAAGCATTCAAACTGACCCGCAAGGTGGAACTCGTCATCACCGGCCCTCACAACATCGGCCACACTCCAGACCTGGCCCCCGCGAATGCCTGACCCGACGCTACACTGCCCGGCCTGCGCTACCGAACTCGCTCCGAATTTGCTGGCTTGCCCTACGTGCCGGCGGCTGATTCATTCCGATCGCTTGAAGGTATTGGCAGATACGGCCACGCGGGCGACCAACCCCATCGACGCCCTCGTCGCATGGCGTGAGGCGATTGAACTTTTGCCTGTCGGAACACGGCAGTACGACACAATCCAGGCCAAGATCACCGAACTTGGTCAGGTGGTTGATGCTCTGTCTACCCCGCCCCCTGCCGCGCTGAAAACGAGTGGTACAGGAGTCGGAAAAGCGGCTGGCCTGGGAGCGATCGGTCTGATTCTCTGGAAGTTCAAGACCTTTTTGCTGCTGGCATTAACCAAAGGGAAAGTGCTGCTGCTGGGGCTGACGAAGGCGAGCACATTCTCATCAATGATGCTGTCATTCGGGGTCTACTGGACCATGTTTGGCTGGCCGCTCGCTCTGGGACTCGTGGTCTCGATTTACATCCACGAAATGGGGCATGTTGTGACGCTGATGCGGTACGGCGTGAAGGCCAGCGCCCCGATGTTCATCCCCGGTCTTGGCGCGATCGTGCGTTTGCAACAATCGTTGGGCGACCCACGGCAAGACGCCCGCTGTGGCCTGGCCGGGCCGATCTGGGGCCTAGGGGCGGCGTTGGGATCTTACCTGTTGAATCTGGCAACTGGCCTGCCGATTTTTCTGGCGATCGCCCATTTAGGTGCCTTCATCAATTTGTTCAACCTGTTGCCGTTTGCCTCACTTGATGGCGGTCGGGCCTTTCGATCCATGAGCACAAATCAGCGCTGGCTGGCGGTGTTGGGACTAGGTGTCATCATGTCATTCTGCGAGGGACAAGAGGCATCGGGCCTGCTCGCGCTGCTGATGATCGGAGGGGTATTCACCGCACTGACGGGGAAGGCCCCCAAGACGGCCGACAGCCCCGGATTAATGGCCTATCTGGGGCTGGTTGCCATACTGACGCTTATCTGCGAGCGACTCGCGACGATGCCGCCGGTGTGACTGGGCCGCTGACCGTCGGTCGTCCGTTTGATGCACTCAGATACGAGCCGCGATGTTCAATTGGACCCTACCTAAACTGCAGATGGGCATGCCAAAAAGTGATTGATCAGGTCGACTCTATTGAAGAGTCGACGACGACGGCAATTCTATTCGCCGGGTTATTCCAATTGCGTTGAGAAAGGCTTCGTCGTGACTGACTACCAATAGCGCACCATCGTAGCCTCGCAGTCCGGATTCGACCGCTTCGATGGAGTCTATGTCCAAATGGTTCGTTGGCTCGTCGAGGATCAGGAGGGAAGGTGGGGCTAAGCCACCCAGGACGCAGGCGAGGCCTGCTCGCAGCAGTTGGCCCCCGCTGAGCGTGGAGACGACTTGCAGAGCAGCATCGGCTCGGAACATGAAACGGGCGAGTGCTGATCGGCAGGCATTCTCGTCCGTGCCTGGGTTGAGGTGATGAAAGTTATCGCGGACGGAAGTGGCTGGGTCGAGGAGGCTCATTCGCTGATCGAGCAGGGCAAAATCGGTGAGTATGTCGACCTTGCCGATCCAGGGGGCGAGCTGTGTTGTGACGACTGCGAGCACGGTTGTTTTGCCCGAACCGTTAGGGCCCATGATCGCCATGCGTTCTGGTCCGATGATATCGAAGGAAAGGTCGCGAACGATTGGCTGATCGGGTTTGTAACCGACTGTAACCCTTTCGAATCTGAGAACCGTCTTGCCTGCGGGAAGATGGGTTGGCGGAAGCTGAACGGTCAGAGGTTGCAGAATCTCCATTCGCTCGCGAGCGATGGCGGCTGCATCAAGGGCTTCCTCACGCCGACGTTCGGCGAGGCGAATGTTTTCGCCGCTGGTATTTTCGCTCCGGCTCTTCATCCCGCCAAGGGTGATGCGCGGCGCGCCACCCTTCAGTGCATTTTTGCGGCCGTTGCTGCTCGTTCGATCGTGTCGCTCGGCGGTAGCCTGGGCGCTGCGATTGACATCAGCCACACGTTTCTCGGCGTCGGCGAGTTCGCGTTTTGCTGCCGCAAGTTCCTGGGCTTTGAGTTCGCGATAGGTGGTCCAATTGCCACCGTATCGCGTGGCTCCCAGTGTCGTGAGTTCCACGATGGCGTCCATCGTTTCGAGAAGTTCTCGGTCATGGCTGACCACGATGGCACCCGACCGCCAACTTGCAAGCAGGTTAATGACAGCTTCGCGGCCTTCGCGATCGAGGTTGTTGGTCGGCTCATCAAGTAACAGAAAGTCTGGTTCCGCGAAGAGGAGGGCGGCGAGACCGGCTCGGGTTCGCTGACCACCCGACATCGTCGTGAGCAACGTGTCGGAAGGAAAAGTGAGGCCGAGTCGACTGAGGGCCGACGCCAGGCGCGTTTCTAGAGTCCAATCCGCGTCGGCCAGTTCGTCATCCGTCGCTTCCCCTCGTTCGGCGCGTTGCAGGGTCAAGAACGCTTGAGTGACTCCGAAGAGATCAGCCAACGTTTCATGGGGGCTCACTTGAACGGCCTGACGCATGACGCCGAGGCTACCAATAACGGCGACGTGTCCTGTGTGAGGATGCAAGTCGCCTTGGATCAGCTTGATAAGCGTGGTCTTGCCGACACCGTTCCGGCCGACCAAACCGGTCTTCGTCGGGCCAAAACTCAAGTTCAAGTGAGAAAACAGAGGCGGCCTGTCAGGCGGGGACCACGTGAGGTCGAGCAGAGAGATTGAAGCGGGCATGGAATCCTTCCGAGGACGAGGCGACAGGGCTTATCAGTACAGCGGTGTCGGTGACGGCCATCGGTCGAATCATTGCGATTTCCTCGGAGTGGGGATCGAACCCCGACATTGACACGACAACGGCCGTTGAGGTTCACGCTTCGAGAACCGGCGTTTGTTCATGATTCGCAACAGCAGTGCCTGTCGATGCTTATGTTTTTTGCAGGCTCAACATCAAACAAAATAAATCCGTTACCTGTCACAAATT
>DASYEA010000381.1:0-2759 GCA_036499265.1 Schlesneria sp.
CGGCTTCGGCCAGTTGCTGAACAGTGGGGAAGCGAGCCATGAAGCGTTCGAAATACGGAACCACGGCGACGACGGTCGTCTGCTGCAGCATGATCTCGCTGATCCAGATCCGATACGGATCCGAAGTCCGCCGCCACGGCAAATCGCGGGCGAACTGTTGGTACCAGCGAATCAGAGGCTTGCGAAAGGCTGCGTGTTGCGAAGCGTCCAGCGGAATGTCCTTAAATTCAAAGCATCTAATTTCAGAGCGGGGCGGCGTAAGCCCCCTGGCCTCTGCTTCAATCAGTCGCGTTCAACTGGCGACCCTGGCTTGCAACTCTCGCCATGCAACGCCGATGCGTTCTTGCTCATCAGGGCATTTGTCGTACTGCGGCAGATGACCAAGCACATAGGAGACCAAATCCTGGACTTGCGACCGAAGAGATTCAATGACTGAATGGTCTGGGACCTGGAACTGTGTGTTGATTGCGTGAGCGAGAATCCAAATTGCCTCTACCCCGTCGCTGTCATCATCCACAGCCGATTCGCGGATGTATCGGTCAATGACAGGAAAATAAAACAAGAATGCCACCCCGCCCATCCACATGAAATCTTCATGATAGCATTCCGGGATTTCACAGAACTTTTGGTGTGCCGCGAACACGGTCAAGCCACCGAAATTCTTCCAAGCCCACATTCCATCAAGGTCGTCCTTGGAAGCGGCAAAATCTCGCTGTCTCGGAAGATGCTGGTCGCCTTTAGTCATTGTTTGGATTGCCACCGAACTTTCAAAGCCACTTGCCCGTGCTTGAGCGATTCCACGCCTTTTCACCATATCCTAACCAACTAATCAATGTGTTGCCCTATTTCCAAATGACCAATTTGATGGGTGCAGAGTGCCTCGCGTGATTCGTCGCGTTGTTCGAGCTAGAATGTCCAAGTGACCAATTTTCCGCCGCTGCTTTCGAGTGACCGTATCAATGAGTTCTCGCGACGACATCTTGTTGGCCATTCGCAAACATCTCCCCGAGGCGATGCCGTTGCCGGATTTGGATGGTCCTTGGATTCACTACCCCGACCCGATTGCTCAGTTTGCGAGCGTCTTGGAAATGATCGGCGGCCGTTGCGTGCGTGTGCCGAACATGGAAGCGATCAATGCCGAGTTGGAGACGTTGCCCGTCTACGTGTCGGCGAAGCAGGTCGTGTCGACGATTCCCGGGGTGGGAACACCGACGGTTGACCTGAATGCCGTCGCCGATCCTCATGCCTTGGAAGACGTTGATTTCGCGATACTGCCTGGTCAATTTGGTGTCGCCGAAAACGCGGCGATCTGGGTCAGTGATGAAGCAGTCAAGCACCGTGTCATTTACTTCCTGTGCCAGCACCTGTCGCTGGTTATTCGCGCTCAAGACTTCGTACACAACATGCACGAAGCCTATGCCCGGCTCAATGTGGGCAGTTCCCCCTTCGGCGGCTTCATCGCCGGCCCGTCGAAGACCGCTGATATCGAACAGTCGCTCGTGATCGGAGCCCATGGTCCGCGATCGATGACGGTGTTTGTCGTCGGTTGAAGTCAACAAAGTCGCCTATATCAGAAGTCCCCAATAAGTTGACCGTCAACGGGGGCCGGACCAAGACATTCGGAGACAAATCGGATCTCCGTTGCTTGGCTGTCTGTCTCGGTCTTGACTGACCTTTTGGGGTCTTCAATCGGAAGATCCCGGCTAAGTGACGCGTTGGCCTGAGATTGATTCTCTTCGTGTTTCTCGGCAATTGTCGGCGAAGTCACATCACCCGGATCGCGGCCTCTGTTGCAGCCCGAAAGGATGGTCAAGGAAATCAAGCAAAGTGCAGGCGCGGCTTTCATTGTGATGGTGACTTGTAAAGGGGCGTGCGGCGAGACTTTTCACAAAATGTCGTGCGACCACGAAACAGATTTGGACTTTGATTTCTCGCGAAGAATTCACGAGTTCTTCGGAAGGGCCATTCCGAGTCTGTCATCTTCAGACGGAGTAGTCAAACATTTATACATACGCGTTCCGCCGTGACTAATTCGCTCCCGCAAGGCCGACCAGTGCCAATCGCTAACAGTGTGCCATGATGTAGCCACTAGTTTGATCGGCATGAGCGAACACCGGCAGAAACTGCGGGGGAGTTCAGGCTAATCTGGCATTGGTCGATCAAGGAGTTGTTCGGTACAGTTCGCCCTCTGCTCACTCCCCGAATTCTATATTGGCGAACTCCGAAACGATGTGGTTTGGTGGCTACTCTTCGAACAGCGCGGAGCGCGTACGGTGCGTTCTCGGTTGCGTGATCCTGACAGCGTGGCTGGCGGGATGCGGGACGACTCGGAGCTCGGACACGTTGCGAACTGGAACCGAGCAACTGTTGTTGTCGACCGCGATTGAGCGAGCGATTAATGACATGGACCTGTCGTCGATGAACGGCAAAACGGTCTTCTTCGATCATCAATATCTGAAGGGCGTCTCGGACGAAGGCTACATTATCAGCTCGATGCGACAGCGGTTGCTGGCGGAAGGGGCGTTGCTGAAGGCCAGTCGAGACGATGCGGCCTATGTCGTGGAAGCCCGGGCCGGCACCGTCGGGACGAACCGCCAGGATGTGTTGATCGGAATCCCTCAGGTGAATCTCCCAACCGGGGCCGCGGTGGCGGGTGCGCCGTCAGTGATCCCCGAAATTCCCTTCGCGAAGAAGACGCAGCAACGCGGAATCGTGAAGCTGGCGGCCTTTGCCTACAATCAAGAAACCGGCCAGGCAGT
>DASYEA010000382.1:0-2420 GCA_036499265.1 Schlesneria sp.
CACGGTTGCAGCGAGGGGATCAGACCAAGATTTGCGATAAGCCACAAGCCATAAAAAGCGATATGGATATAGACGAACAGCATCGAGCCGGCAAACTTGCTGATTGCGGCAGCTGCCCGCTCCTGCACACTCGCCTTTTCCTGCGTCTTGCGACGGCGCTGCATGACCGCGTCGATGTTTCGTGCAAGCGCCGGATTTAGCCCGTCGGCGGCTGCGGTTGTGGGGCTGTCTGGACCGTCTGGGACCTTTTGCATAACACTTCGTCTCGCCCTCCCTGGTGGGAGCGTTCAGGCCGCATCGACCCTCAGAAAGGCTGCTATCAGAGCCCGGCCGAACGACGGCGGATGTCAATACACGTGCCGGATGATTTCAGCGGCATTCCACCAAGCAAGAGGAGATCCTCGACTGGCTGCGCTGGGTCATCATGTCCGGCTCGACAGACAGAGGCGTCGGTCGAAATCACCGTCACGCGAATACCTTCGCAGTGAGCGCCGCATCCACAAAAGCGCTGCGGGCAACCTCAGCGCTTCCATGGCGAATAATCGCATCGCTGCATCTGCGCTTTGCGAGATCGAACTCTTTACCGATGGCTGACGGCCAGCGATGAAGGAGCGCCGCCAGCGCCGCCTCCGGGCCATCGATCCGCTCTCGGATGCCATTGCCGATCTGGACGAACACAGGTGCCGTCCAGGTGACGTGGAAGTCCACGTTCAAGACCTTGTCCATGAGAAACCTCCTTCCAGTTCCTCGGACAACATTGTATCCGCGCGCGTGTTCCGCCAGCGCTCACTTGGTTCGGAATCGGACGCCCAGAAAAGTTGGGAACAGCGTCGCATCGTTATCATTGGCGAACATCCATCCTGGAGGGCAAGACATTCTGTACTGCCGAAAGGCTGCAATTCTCCTTGCCCGTGGAAATGCCGGGCCTGTTAAAATGCTTGAAAGATCGCCAAACCTGCCTTATAGCGTGATCTTTTGCGGAAGCGCCGCCCAGAGACGTGGAGCGGCACCTCCTTCTCGATGATCGTCATGGGGTTAAGTTGCGGTCCTTGAACTGGTCGACTTCCTCGACGATACGGTCGTTTGCCGCATCGTGCACCTCGGAAGCGACAACGACCACTTTGTCATAGGCATCAGACGCAACATCTTTGCCCTGCTCGGCAAGATCAAAAACTTGGGCAGCGACTTCTTTCTTAACGCGGTCGGCCAAGTCACCAAGCAATTCATCCTCGTTATCGGTGTGCGGCAGTGCGGCTCCAATCGCAGCGCCGACTGCGAACGCTAGTGCTCCGCCGACCAGAGGCTGGTCGCGGAAGTGCGTCAGGATAGCGTCGTTGAAACGCGCCGACTGGTCTTTCAGCGAAATCGCAGTCGCCGATCCCGAGCCCGACATGGAACTTGCAGCACCGCTCATCTTTTGTCCGATGCCTCCGGCCGTCTTCTTGCCCTGCTGCCAGGTTTCGGACGCCCAACCGCTCGACGCATCGAGCAGGGTGCCCGCCTCGTCTGTGATCTGCAAGATCTGCTTGCCGGTGGCATCAGCAAACCCACGATAAGCGTTGCCGCTGGCATCGAGAAAATTGCCGGCGCGACGCCCGGTTTCGTCGGTCAGTGCCTTGAAACGCTTGCCGGCATCATCGGTAAAGTGGCTGTATCGGCTGCCGCCGACGTCCTCGGGCGGTCCGACGCGACGAATGGATCCCTGCACCCTATAGAGCGGGTACTCGGTGCCTGCCCGGT
This sequence comes from Schlesneria sp., assembly GCA_036499265.1. Lineage (GTDB taxonomy): Bacteria > Planctomycetota > Planctomycetia > Planctomycetales > Planctomycetaceae > Schlesneria. The sequence goes on from DASYEA010000382.1 coordinate 1,741, forward strand.
GATTGGCCTCGATGCCCCAGTCTGTCCTTCCGTCATAGTGTCTCCTTCTGTCGACTTAGCGGTCACATTATTCGCTGCCCATTCGACCGAGCGATGGCACTATTGTTCCGCTTTCACGCTTTGTCGGCTCAAAGGAACCTCGAAACGGGTTTTGGACCATTGCTCCATCCCCGACATCAGGCCGAGCCGGTCACCTTCCCAGGGACAGCATCGCCGTTCAAATGCCAGAGGAGATGGCTTCTCGGAGACGAGAATGCGAAGTACGGACCCGGGACAAGGTCCGCACGCAAATTCGATACACCGGAAAGCAGCCAAACCGTAAGTCCGGGAAAGACCCGGGAAGGCAACGCGGGGAGATCGTCATCTGAGGGATGTCGTCGTCCGAGAATGGCGATCTTCGAACCATGTTGCCGCCATTTCGATTGGGCCGAGGAGAACGGCGGCATGCTGCATGTCATGCTGAAGGCGAGTTCTTAGAAACGGTGCAGATCTAACGACCCGCCCGCACGATGCGTACGACCCGCCACGCATGCGCCCGGCGCGAACGCCGATCCCGTCCCGTCCGAAAGGCGTTTTGGTGAGAAGGCGCCCAGGGCTTAAGGCCGCTCGGGCCTCCGCTGTGCGCTTGCAGAATCTTACTCGGGAATGGCGGATGCAATTTTAAACGCTAACGCACAAAG
>DASYEA010000383.1:0-7228 GCA_036499265.1 Schlesneria sp.
GACGATCAATGGGGAGTGATCGTACTGTTCAGTCGGCAAGCAAGTTCAACATAGTTGGGGCGATCGCCCGAGAACGCATGTCGATCAGAACTTTTTTGTTCCTGATCTCGATTCTGGCCGGCGTCATTGCCAGCGACACTCGATTCGCTAATCACTAATATCGTGCGAGGTCGGCGGACTGTTTCAGGTTCATGGCCTGTACCATCTTCTGGGCTTCGGTCACCATGAATCGCAACTCGCTGCCCAAGGCCATGAACTGCCAACCCTCGGCAATGCGCTGCTGACAGGCTTCAATTGAGGTGACGTGAATCCCGACGGGAGTCCCGCACTTCTTACCGGCTGCCAGGATGCGCTGCAGCATCGCTTCAAATTCGGCTGGTGATGGATCAGTTCCATCTGCAGTTCGCATTTGAGCGTTCAGGTCATTCGGTCCGACGAAGATTGCATCGACACCTGGCAGGCTATAGATCGCCTCGGCGTTTTCGACACCTTCAGGTGACTCGGTCTGAAGCACGACCAGGATTTCATCGTTCGCATACTTGTAGTAGTCGCCAGCCGTCGCATCGAAGTTCATCGCGTGCATGCCGCCACCAACTGATCGATTGCCGGTCGGTGGATACTTGGCAGCGGCGATGGCGATCTTCGCCTCTTCAACAGTGTTGACCATCGGGACCACGATCCCATGCGCGCCGGCGTCGAGCACTCGCTTGATGTAGTCGTGATCGCCACGAGGAACTCGCGCCAGGCAAATGCATCCGGCGTCGGCGACGGCACCAAACAACTGGCCTGCGCTATCCCAGCCAATCGGCGAATGTTCCAGATCCACCGTCAACCAGTTGAAGCCAACTCGAGCCATCAGCCGGGCCGCGAACACATTGCCCAGGGATAACCACGTTCCAACTTGAGGCTGTCCGGCTTTCAACGCGGACTTCACGGTGTTTCGTCGCATGAATGGATCTCGGAGAGAATTTGGCGGGTGGGAACTAGCGGTCTAACGCAGCAGAGAAAAGTTTGAAACACAGAGGCACGGAGGTCACAGAGATAAAACAGAAGGCCTTGAGCGATCTGATTCGTTTTGCAGTCTTTCTTACCTCTGTGTTCTCTGTGCCTCTGTGTTTCAAAATCTCTTTACTCTTCCGTCTCACGCAGCTTGGCGAGGACCGTGTAATCTTCCAGCGTGCTGGTATCTCCTGCTGATTCGCGACCTGCGGCAATGTCACGCAGTAACCGTCGCATGATCTTTCCGCTGCGTGTCTTCGGCAGGGCTGCACTGAACTTGATCTTGTCCGGTGTCGCCAGCGCGCCGATCTGCTTGCGGACGTGCGAGATCAGGTCGCGTTCCAGTTGTTCGCTGCCATCGCCAGTCTTCAAACTGACGAAGCAGCAGATACCTTCACCCTTGATATCGTGTGGGAAGCCAACCACGGCGGCTTCGGCGACTTGCGGATGAGCGACCAAAGCCGATTCGACTTCCATTGTCGACAGGCGGTGTCCAGCGACGTTCAGCACGTCGTCGACACGACCCATGACCCAGATGTAACCATCTTCATCTTTGCGAGCTCCGTCACCCGCGAAGTAGCAACCGGGAATGGAGCTGAAGTAGGTGTCCTTGAATCGCTGGTGATCGCCGTACAGAGTTCGCAGCATCGACGGCCAAGGCTGCTTCATGACCAGCAGGCCGCCGCTATTGGCGGGCAGGCTTTCGCCATCTTTGTTCACGATGTCCGGAACAACACCCGGCAGCGGTCGTGTACAGCTGCCAGGCTTGGTCGCCGTGATGCCGGGGAGTGGCGAAATCATGATCGAGCCGGTTTCTGTCTGCCACCAGGTATCAACGATCGGACAGCGCTCGCCACCGATCATGCGGTGATACCACATCCACGCTTCGGGATTGATGGGCTCACCCACCGAGCCGAGCAGCCGCAAACTCGACAGATCATACTTTTGAGGCCATTGGTCGCCCCACTTGATGAAGGCGCGGATGGCCGTGGGAGCCGTGTAGAAAATGTTAACGCGGTATTTTTCAATGATTTCCCAGAACCGACCGTCATGCGGCCAGTTGGGAGCTCCTTCGTACATGACCGTCGTCGCGCCGTTGGCCAGCGGACCGTAGACGATGTAGCTGTGGCCCGTCACCCAACCGATATCGGCCGTACACCAATAGGTGTCTTCGTCTTTCAGATCGAAGACCCATTTCGATGTCATCATGGTGCCGAGCGTATAGCCAGCCGTGGTGTGCAGCACGCCCTTTGGCTTGCCGGTGCTGCCAGATGTATACAGGATGAACAAAGGGTGTTCGGCATCCAGTTCGACGGCATCGCAGTCGGCATCGACATCGGCCATCAGGTCATGCCACCAGTAGTCCCGATCGGGAATCATCTGGACAGGCATGCCAGTGCGTCGCACGACGACGACACGTTGGACGCTGGGCGACTTCTCGAGGCTTTGATCAACGGCCTGCTTCAGGGGAACTTCTTTGCCGCGTCGCCAGCCACCGTCCGCGGTGACGATCAGTTTTGCTTGCGCATCGTTATTTCGATCGGCAACGGCATCCGAGCTGAACCCGCCGAAGATGATCGAGTGCGTCGCGCCGATGCGAGCACACGCCAGCATTGCAATCGCCAGCTCGGGGATCATCGGCATGTACAGGGTGACTCGGTCGCCGGTGGTCACACCCAGCTTTTTCAGGACGTTGGCAAACTTGCAGACTTCCCGATGCAAGTCCTGATAGGTCAGCGTGCGACTGTCGCCAGGCTCACCTTCCCAGATGATCGCCGCTTTATTCTTGCGCCAGGTCGTCAGGTGACGATCGAGGCAGTTGTAGCTGGCGTTGATCTTGCCGCCGACAAACCACTTGGTGTCGGGCATCTGGCCTTGCAGAACATGGTCCCACTTCTTGAACCAGTGTAGGTTCTGGGCGAGTTCGCCCCAGAATCCGGCCGGATCATCTTTGGCCCGTTCCCACATCTGTTGATATTGAGCTTCACTGCTGATGTTCGCCTGTCGTGTGAATTCGGCCGGCGGTGGAAAACTGCGAGTTTCGTGCAGGACGCTCTGAATGTCGCCAGACATCGGGAGAATCTCCTGAGGCGTGGTTGCGGGTGATGCGGATCCAAGTTGTGAAATCGAATTAGAACTGGAAACCGCGTGAATTGCCATATAGCGATATTACGTGATACGTTCGTCAGGTCTCGCGATCACAAACCCGTCCTACTATCCTGTTCGCCAGCAAGAGTTGCCCCATCGGCAAAGTTTCCGCAGCCGACTAACGCTCACGCCACAAGTGATCGTCAAGGATTCCCAGCCGACGTTGTTCAACGACGATTTCTTCGCGGAACCGCTTGGCATCATTGGGGTAACCAGCCGTCGGCTTCAGATCCGGCAGCCGCTCGGTCCAATACTTGTTGAAGTGATGCATCGCCAGTTCCCGCAAATACTTTGCGGTCATCGAGGCCAACGCTACTGGGCCGTGAGATTCTGCTCGGGGCTGAAAACGGAGTTCACCTTTGCCAAGTCGGTAAGTGCTTCGCTCGGCCCCCTCTTCAACGCAGGCCACGGGTTTGCCAAAGGTCTCTGATAACAAGCCATCATAACGATTTCGTCCGCCGTGCTTGTCGGCAACGATCAATGCCGCCTGATCTGGGTGCCAGACGCTACGGAGCAGATTCATCGCCAGTCGCGAAGTGGCCTGCGCTTTGTTGTCGTAGTATCGGACCAGTCGATTGAAACGCAGCGGCTCGACAACCTCGGCTCGCACAGCGACCAATTTCACTCGCAGTTTCTTGCACAGCTTTTGCCACGGTTCGAGCAGAGCCAGATCGTGTGCTTCGACCGGCAGCGAACAATCGTAGCCAGCGTACCAGGGGAGCGGATGATGATCTTCATCGATGCAAGTGGTGTCGCACGGTGGGCAGGCGGCAGCAAGTTCGTCGTCACTGAATAGCTCGCCGCGCTTTGGCGGAGCGGTCGCGGCTGGTGCCGGAACGGGTGGAGGGGTTGGTCGCATCGCGGCGCAGAGGCTCGCGAAGGAAGCCGTGGCTGCTCCGCACAGGTGCATCGCCGACCAGACGCCTCGCTCGAGCGCCGACAGACCACGTTGCGGCTGGTAAACCTGCTTGGAATCCGCGATATGCAAGCGTGAGTCCGCTTCAGTGGGGGCGTTGGTCAAAATGGTGTCGAAGGCCGTCCAGAAATCGAATTCCTCTGGCCGACCCTTTACCTCCCAAACTGTGACCGCGACCACGAACGGCCCTAGATTAGGGCCGAGTCCCGCTTCATCCATACCGATCAGTAACGCCACAATACTCCTTCCAAGGGCACCGCCCTTGACCCGCTTCGAGCTGTCGCTCGGAACGGACATTGCCGCTCCCGTTGGTCGCTTGCCTCGGGGTGGCACTGGCGGCCGCTCTGGGCTGCCAGTGTCTTCGTGCTGTTTATGGCGTTGTGATCGCGTCCCGAGGCCGTGTAACAATCAGGCTCGCCATGCTTTGTTATCTCTTTCTGACTTCGAGAAGACACTGGCGACTCAAAGCTGTCGCCAGTGCCACCCGAATATGTTTAACGTGTCTTGTACTCTTTTGGTTTTCCGTCGGCACCGACTTGGATCGTGTAGCTGTTGCCGTCTTTTGCGACCGATGCCTTGATCCACTTCCCTTTGCAGGCGTTCGAATCTTCTTGATTGGCGATATTTTCCGGCGGAGCCTGCTCGTTCTCGGGCAACTTGATGTTGCGGTGCAACTGGTACATTGCCTGGAGAGACTTCCCCTTCTTCAGCGTGTTAATGACTTCCGGGGCTCCCCCTTTTGTTGGGCCGTTGCACATGACTGAAACAGTTGGATCAATTGCTTGTACGAGCACAGGGTTGTTGCTGACGTTCAGACCGTGATGAGTCACCATGAACAGATCCACGTGACCGACAGGGTTGTTCGGTGCCATTAACTTGGCTTCGGTATTCCAGGTTAGGTCACCACAGGTCAGGAACTTGAATTTGCCGAAGGTGAACAACGTGCTGATGCTCTTGGCATTGTCCGAGGTATCTTCGGCCTGCGGCTTGTGGAGCGTAGCATGCGGGTTAGCGGGACCCTCATTGGGAATCACTTCGCCACTGGCGGTCAAGACCTTCAAGTTCAAAGGCAAACCGGGCGATTCCAGCGTAAACGTGTCGCCTGCCTTGACGGCTTTGCTCTGGTTCTGAGAAGCGGCTCGATACAAAGCGATTCTCTCGCCGAACTTGTCGTCTTCTTTTAGTGAATCAGGAATGCCGCGATCCCAGAAGTTGTGAATCTTGATCTTGTCGGCGAGTGAGGCGTGATTGCCAAAGTGATCCAGATGCCAGTGTGACACGGAAGCGTGATCAAGATGATCCAGCTTCGCCACCTTTTGAATCACGTCGAGGATCCGATCGCGGTCTCGTCCGCCGTTGTCGGGATAACCCGAATCGATCAGTATCGACTCGCCCGCTGGAGTGACCAGCAGGGTCGCGGCTCCCCCTTCGACATCAATGAAATAGATGTCCAGCCGCCCGTCATCCTTGCCGGCGAAAGAGGGCGATGTCGCGAGCAAGCACAACCCAAGAGCCAAGACGGTGCGAAGCATGGCAGTTTTTCTCCAGAGGTGAGTGATAGTGATGCTTAGCAAGATACCTCTCGTGCCCGCACGCTCCAATGGTCGCATGCAGGATATTGGACAGTCCGCCCGATCCCGTTCGAACACTTCATTCTGTCGCCGTTGGCGGCTATTGTGCGTGCATCAGAATTCGCTCATGTTTTCGGGGAAACTGCATGCAACGCATCGATCGCGAACAAGCTCGCAAATATGCTTTTGACTTTCGTGACGAACCGCTGCTGAAAATTCAGCCGGGCGAAAGCGTCGAGATTGAAACCTACGACGCCAGCACGGGCTTCTTCAAGTCTGAAACTGACAAGGCGATCCCCGGGAAGCGTCCCGGCTTTGATCGCACCCCGGCCCTGGCAAACCCGATTGCGGGGCCGATCCATATCGCCGGGGCCGAAAGGGGCGACACGCTGGTCGTCACGATCGAAGACATTCTGGTCGATAGCTATTCGTGGATTGCCACCGGCCCGCGCCGAGGGCCGTTGGGTGAATCAACTCGCTGGCCCGAACTGTCGGGTGACTATACGACGAAGATCTTTAAGCATTCACCCGGCCCGAGCGGAACGACCCGCGATGGGACACTGCACTTCAACGATAAAATCAGTTGGCCGATTACGCCCTTCATTGGCACGTTAGGTGTCTGCCCAGATCGCGAAGTGACGACGAGTCTGGACGGTCAGGGAGAATGGGGTGGGAACCTCGACATTCGCGACGTGAAGCCGGGCCACCGAATTCATCTGCCTGTCTTTCATTCGGGGGCGTTGTTCTGCATGGGTGACGTCCACGCGAGCCAGGGGGATACAGAATTCACCGGCACTGCTGCTGAAACGAAGGCGACAACACGATTGAAGTTCGAGCTGATCAAGGGTCGCAAGATCCCCTATATGCGCATCGATAAACCCGATTCGATCGTCGCGATCTTTGCCTCGCGACCCCTCGAAATCGCGGTCGAAACGGCCACGATCATGCTGATGGACTGGCTGATCACCGATTATGGTTTCACGCCGACTGACGCCTATTGTCTGGTCAGCACCTGCCCGGACTTCCGGATTAACGTGTACCAGATGTGCAAGATCCGGAAACTGGAACACGTGGCTGGGGCGGAGATTCCGAAACGCTTTTTGAAGTAGGCTGGGCTGAGTGGCGAGGGCTAAGGGCTAAGCGACGGAGGAAGAAGAAAGGCGGGCCACGGATTGACACGTATTTTGAGAGGCGGGCAGCTAGAGAGTTGGGAATCGGAGAATGGGTTTAGGGTGAAGAATGACATGTCCGCCCTGTGTCGCATGACACAACCTCGATTCTTGCTGTAGCCAAGGTCGCCAAGACCTTGGGCGAGTGCCTTTCGGCTTGTTCGCACACCGACGGAAAAGGGTGTGGGAAACTGAGGTTAGGTTAAGTATGGCATTTCCACACTGTGTCGCATGACAGAACCTCCGGTCGCATGACAGAACCTCCGGTCGCATGACAGAACCTCCGGTCGTGTGACAGAACCTCCGGTCGTGTGACAGAACCTCCGGTCGTGTGACAGAACCTCCGGTCGTGTGACAGAACCTCCGGTCGTGTGACAGAACCTCACATTATACTGAGAGATTCCTCGCAGATTTGCGGTCCGTTG
>DASYEA010000384.1:0-2984 GCA_036499265.1 Schlesneria sp.
CGGAATTGCTGGCGGGATTTATTTGTTTGTCGAGTTGCCGGCGTCGTAGTTGACGACCAGTTCTCCGTCTTGCATTAAGAATGTCGGTCGTGACATCTGCCACGCTGTTTGATGTCCTTCCTCGTAGCCGGATTGGTAACCGGTGTACCACGCCATCACGACCAGCCAAGCGGCGAAAGGGACGACCCATAACTTCCAGTTATCAATAGACATCTGTCATCCTCCAGCGTCAGAGCAAGGCAATCTCTCCACGGAATCTGCGCTCAACCAAATTATTTATCGGTTGTTCATCAAATATTCATATTTATCTCTCGTGCAGTCAACGGCAAGAATTGTGAATTTTTCTGGCACGTTCAGGCCAACTTAACCGCAAGCTGGCCAGTTGAGGGATCTGTCGGAGTTCAGATCCCGTGGTGTTCGATTGACGGACGATAGAAAAATGCGTGGTCACGAAATCGTCGAAACCGCAGTCCGAATGAAGTAACGCAATTGCTTCCGAGAGATTGGGATGCAACAATTAGTGGTGCTACACCCGCCAGTATTCCCACCAGTTAGTTCGCCCTCACATACGCTTCCCGCAGAAGGTCGCAGGATGTCCTCGACATTTCGATATCTCGTCTGTTGCTCGCTCGTTGTTCTCTGCCTGCGGTCGATCGTCGCTGCGGAAGAGTTGCCCGCCGAAAAGGTGGAATTCTTTGAAAAGCAGGTTAGACCGCTGCTCGTCCAGCACTGCCAGGAATGCCACGGGGCGAAGAAGCAAGAGGCAGGACTGCGGCTGGACAATCGCGGCGGGCTTCGCAAGGGAACTGATTCGGGACCCGTGGTCCTTGAGGGGAACGTTGATGGCAGCCGGTTGATTCAAGTCCTCAGTCATTCACCCAATGACACGCAGATGCCTCCGAAGGGGAAGCTGCCGGACGATCAGATCGCCATTTTGCGTAAGTGGATCGAACTCGGTTCGCCATGGCCGGATGACGCGCCCGGTGCGAATTCGTCTGTTGATGCCGCCAAAACACACTGGGCATTCCAGCCCATCAAGGCTCCAGTCATTCCGGCGGAGAATGCGGGCCAGCGATCCTCGATTGATTCGCTTGTCGTGGCGGCTTTGCAGGCAAAAGGGTTGCATCTGTCGCTGGCGGCGGATCGATACACGTTCATTCGACGAGTGACACTCGATCTGTGGGGAATTCCGCCGACGATTGACGAGGTGCAGGAATTCGAGGCGGATGCCGCACCGGATGCGAGTGAGAGATTGATTGACCGCCTACTCGCGTCGCCACTCTATGGGCAGCGTTGGGCTCGGCATTGGCTGGATGTGGCCCGTTATGCCGACAGCAAGGGCTATGTCTTCACCGCCGAACCTCGATACCCGTATTCGTATACCTATCGTGACTACGTTGTTGATGCGTTCAATGCGGACAAGCCGTTCGATCAATTTGTGATCGAGCAATTGGCGGCCGATGCCGTTGTCGAATCCGCGGGCAATGATCCTCGACTGGCCGCGTTGGGCTTTTTGACCGTGGGACGGCGATACCTGAACAACACTCAGGACATCATCGACGATCGAATCGATGTTGTCTCGCGCGGTTTGCTGGGGCTGACGGTCGGTTGTGCGCGATGCCATGATCACAAGTTCGATCCAGTGCCGACGGACGACTATTACTCGCTGTATGGTGTGTTCGCCTCGTCGATGGAACCGGACGACCTACCGATCATTGGCACACCCAGAGAGGCTTCGGCGTTTGCCGAGTTCGAAAAAGAACTTACCAAACGCGAACGTGAAGTCGCGGACTACGAAAACGAAGCGTTGGGCAAAGTCATGGATGAACTGCGGTCGCGAGCGGGCGATTGCCTGATGGTTGTCGCTCGTGACAATCCGAATTGGCAGAAGGTGCCTGCTGTCTTCACCGAGAAGAACGAACCACGGAAGCAGATGGTCGAACGCTGGAAGCGTTATCTCGATGAGAAGGCCAAGCCCGAAAATCGAGTCTTCAGTCCGTGGCTGCATCTTTCTAAGTACGGCGTCGAAGAATTTCCGGCGCAGGTGACTCAATTAATCGAGCGTTGGAAGTCAGCCGACGGGACCGAGGATGCTGGCAAGGTCAATGCGATGGTTCGCCAGGCGATCGTCAATGCGCCGCCGCAGACATTACCGGATCTGGCGAAGGTCTATGGTGTCGTGTTCAACGATGTCCAATTGAAGTGGCAGACCTTGCGTAAGGAATCCGCGGATGCCAAGTCGTTACCTGACGAAGCCGCTGAGGAATTGCGAGTCGTCCTGTACGGCGAGGGGTCTCCCTGCGTTGTGAACATGGACGATAGCCGACGCCTGGTCGGGCGTGACGTGCGGGACAAAGTGACACAACTGAAACGTAAGGTCGACAACCTCAAGGTGACGTCGCCGGGTGCTCCGCCGCGCGCGATGGTGATGCGAGACGGTCAGCTCCAGAATTCGCCGGTGTTCATTCGCGGCAATCCTGGTCGACACGGCAAGCAGGTCCCGCGTCAGTTCCTGCAAGTCGTGGCGGGGCCGGAACGCAAGCCGTTTACCAAGGGAAGCGGACGTTTGGAGTTGGCTCAGGCGATCGTCGACGCGAAGAATCCACTTACGTCACGCGTCATCGTCAACCGGATTTGGCAGCATCACTTTGGAACGGGATTGGTAGGAACCCCCAGCGACTTTGGAACGCGCGGGATGCCCCCCACGAATCCGGAATTGCTCGACTGGCTGTCGCTGAAGTTGATGGACGGTGGCTGGAGCTTAAAGCAGATGCAGCGACTGATTTTGACATCCGACGTATATCGCCAGTCGTCGGCCGAGAACGAGACCGCCCGCGGGATAGATCCCGAAAATCGCTTGTTGTGGCGGATGCCGAGATTACGAGTCGACTTTGAAGAGATGCGGGATTCGATGCTGGCGGTGGCCGGGCGACTAGACTATTCCGTTGGTGGACGGCCATTTGAAGATATCATGAACCCGAACA
>DASYEA010000385.1:0-11400 GCA_036499265.1 Schlesneria sp.
TATATTCACGAACAGAATCGCGAGATAGGATTGGATGTCCTGCAGTTTGGTGCGGATCAACTGAAGCCGCTTTGTCTGCCGAAAGATTTTCCAGCCGAGCGATTCGGTGAAATGACTGCTGAGCGTTGGCAGACGTTGGTCGATCAGATGGTCGAAATCGGTTCGCTCAAGGCTGATACAGTGAAAGCGGAAGAGGCCTTCACAACAAAATTTCTAAAATCTGGCCGCTGAGTCGTCGCTGTGAAGCATTTTCTGGCTCGCGTATCGCGAGAGGTGCGCTACCTCTGCGAGTCTTCGAATGCTCGATGCAGCCAACGCGTGGGCAGGCATTTTTGAAAACGCGTCAACATGTTGCCAGTGGGGCATCGTGACATGGCCGCTAGAAACATAACGAGCCGGACAAGGGTCCGGCTCGGTAGCATTCGCGATTGTAATCACTGTCATCGAAGTAAACGATGCGAAGTCGCGGGGCTCGTTGGCGGATAGCTCGCGGTCTGATTTAAGTTGTCTACAACTTACTTGACCGTGCTTTCAGATTTCGCTGGAACGGCACCGCGTTGATGCTCGCGCTGAATCGCTTCGTAAACTTCTTGACGATGAACAGGGATCTCGGTTGGGGCTTCGATGCCCAGCCGAACTTTGTCGCCACGAATGTCGACGACGGTGATCTTGATGTTGTCACCGATGAAAATGCTTTCATCGCGTTGGCGGGATAGTACGAGCATTGGTTGTCTCCTTAATCCAACGCCGGCAGCGTTGCTCTGACGCTCCGGCGGATCTCCCAGGTGGTAGTCTCTCCAGATTTCCTCACACAGCAGCACATTGTTGACTCGATTTTGTCGGACTTCACAGTGTGTGATCGGTCCAAGTCGCTCAGGGCGAGTCACAACCTTCCCGCTTCCCGTTCGTCCCCCGTCTGGCCGAACATGTCGCGGATCGCGTTGATCTGAATCATTTTCATTGTTTGATCTGAACAACTTATGAATCGTCATAGTCAACCACGCCTTGGCAACGCGATAGCCGGAATTTCGACTTCAGAGAGAAATGAGTATTGGACTTGTCCGTTCGTAACGAATAGTCCACGAGCGGTGCGTGGTCCTGCCGGACAAGTTATAACGGTCATGCTGGCAGTCACTGCGTTGCGACCGCCGCAGCCACACTCACAACGGGGAGCAGGTATCAATGAATGGACGGCTTGGATTCAGAGTCATGAACAGTCTTCTGCAGGCAGTTCTCGTCGGTTCGCTGCTTGGGGCGTCAGTATCCGCGGCTGAGCCGATTCGAGTGTTGATTGTCGATGGTCAGAACAATCACAACTGGAAGGCCACGACGCCGATCATGAAGGACTTTCTGCTGAAAACAGGAAGATTCACAGTCGATGTGGTGACCAGCCCACCGAACGGCCAACCCAAAGAAGCTTGGGACAGCTTCCGTCCCAAGTTTACTGACTATGGTGCTGTCATCAGCAACTACAACGGCGAACTCTGGCCGGAGCCCGTGCAACGCGATCTGGAAAGCTACGTTGCGAATGGTGGCGGCCTGGTGATCGTGCATGCAGCGAACAATGCGTTTACCGAATGGGCCGAATATAACAAGATGATCGGTCTCGGTTGGCGAGGAGCCGATTTCGGCCCTCGAGTGACCGTTGATAATGACGGGAAGGTCGTAGAGACCGCGAAAGGCCAAGGGCCTGGTGCAGGTCACGGCGCGCAGCACGATTTCGCAGTCGTGGTTCGAGATCGTGAGCATCCAGTGATGAAGGGCATTCCTGCCGAATGGATGCATGTGAAGGACGAGTTGTACCATGGTCAACGCGGTCCCGCCGGCAACATGCACGTGCTGGCGACCGCCTTTGCAGCCAAGTCGGTTGGCGGAACTGAAGCCAACGAGCCAATGGTCTGGTGGATTCCCTATGGGAAGGGCAAGGTCTTCACGAACTTGATGGGGCACGGGGATTATTCGATGAAATGCGTCGGTTTCCAGACAATCATCGATCGTGGTACCGAGTGGGTTGCTACGGGCAAGGTGACGATTCCTGTCCCCGAAAAATTCCCGACCGCGACAACGACGCTGTCGGATGATGCGGCCAAGTGAGTGAGTGATTTATTGAATGCGGTGCGGGCGTGGTGGTCACTGCCCGCACTCTTCTACTTAATGAAAGTCGCGGGACTTATTGCCGACTTCCCCCAGCAGCGGAGATAGATCCTCCATCCGGTCGACAACCAGATGGACTGTTCCGTGCTGCTGTTGCAAAATACCGTGAGCGATCAGCGCGGTGGCACCGCGAGCAATCTTGCGAAATCGCTCCCACGTATTCACGTGAACTACTAGATTCGCTGTGCCGGTTTCGTCCTCCAGCGTCATAAAAGTAATCCCCTTCGCAGTGGCGGGACGCTGCCGGATCAGTACCAGTCCGGCTACACGGCAACGCCGATCTTTCTTGTTTTTGTCGGTCAGACTCGAAGCCACGCTCACGCCACATTTATCCAAGTCTGAGCGGACAAAACTGAGCGGATGATCGCGCAGTGTCATCCCCGACGATTGATAGTCGGCAAATGTTTCTTGGACTAATGTCATTTGTGGTAACTGAGCTGGCAACTCTTTGTCTTCGACGCCAGCAAACAATGGTCCCGGATCAGGATCTGGCAGAGATTGCCACAATGACGCGCGACGGTTGAGTTGCAGCGAGCAAAAAGCATCACCTCGCGACAGGCAGGCCGCGACCGCGTTACCGACTCCTGTGCGATGAAAGAAGTCGTCCATCGAAGTGAAAAGTCTGGCACCTCTCGTAGTCACGATTACATTGGCGTCCGACTGAGAGAGACCTTTCAACAGACGGAACCCCAGTCGTAGTGCCGGTGATTTGTTGTCTGATGATGCTTCGAGTGTGCAGTCCCACTCGCTACGATTGATATCCACAGGCAAGACAACGACATCATGCCTGCGAGCATCTGCCACCAACTGAGACGGAGCATAGAAGCCCATCGGTTGCGAGTTGATCAATGCGGCAGTGAATGCAGCCGGATAATAGTGCTTCAGCCAGGCCGACACCCAGACAAGGATGGCGAACGAGCAGGCGTGAGATTCAGGAAAGCCATATTCTCCGAAGCCAGAAAGTTGTCGAAAGAGACGGTCTGCAAATTCTCTGAGGTAACCGTTGGCGATGATTCCATCAATCAGTTTTTGGTGGAACTTCTCAATGACACCTTGCCGCCGCCACGCCCCCATTGCTCGCCGAAATTCATCAGCTTCGCCAGGAGTGAATCCGCCTACGACTTTGACCAGCATCATCGCTTGTTCTTGGAATATCGGAACTCCCAATGTTCTGTCTAGAACAGGGCCGATGCGATCATCGATCGGTTTGTAACTGTCTCGATCTGCTCGCTGGCGTAGATAGGGATTAACCATGTCGCCTTGAATGGGACCTGGCCGAACCAGCGCAACTTCGATTACCAGATCGTAAAAGCAATTAGGCTGCATTCTGGGCAGCATGCTCATTTGAGCACGTGATTCGACCTGAAACACGCCGATTGTGTCTGCGTTGCCGATCATCTTGAAAACGGTTTGATTTTTATCGTCAGCTTGAATCGCATCGATTGTCAACTTTTCATTGTGATGGTTCTCTACCAAAGCGAATGCGCGGCGAATGGCAGATAACATTCCCAACGCCAAGACATCGACTTTCAAAATACCCAGAACGTCAAGGTCGTCCTTATCAAACTCGATGACGGTGCGGCCAGGCATTGATGCGTTTTCAATCGGTACCAGTTCACATAGCGGACTATTTGTTAAGACAACTCCGCCGACATGTTGTGACAAGTGTCGTGGAAAGCCGAGTAGTTCTGTAACGAGTAATACCAAGTTGCGACCCAGGCGCGATTCGGGTGGTAGTCCGGCCTCGCGAAGGCGTGTGATCAGGTCTTTGGGGTCTTGATAGTGATCGATGTACTTTGCCAGGACATCGACGCGGTCGAGGGACAGTCCCAATGCTTTGCCAACATCTCGAATCGCCGAACGCGGGCGATAGCAGATGACTGTCGCGGTCATTCCGGCTCGTTCGCGGCCGTATTTCTTGTAGACGTATTGAATGACTTCTTCGCGACGGTTGTGCTCAAAATCGATATCGATGTCCGGTGCTTCGTTGCGTTCTTTGCTCAGAAATCGCTCGAACAGCAACTCTGATTTGTCGGGGTCGACAGGCGTGACACGTAAACAATAGCAGACGGCAGAATTCGCCGCAGACCCCCGTCCCTGGCACAGAATTTTTTGTTCTTCCGCAAACCGCACTAGATCCCACACCGTTAAAAAATAGGCGGCGTATTTCAATTCGCTGATGAGCGACAACTCTTTGTTAATCAGACTTTGCACTTTCTCTGGCACACTATTTGGATAGCGTTTTTTCGCGCCTTCCTGTGTCAAATGGGTAAGGTACTCCATCGGAGTCATACTCGACGGACAGATCTCTTTGGGGTAGTCATATCGCAACTCGTCGAGTGAAAACTGGCAGCGATCAGCGATTTCAATCGTGTTGGCGATTGCGGTGGGGCACATCGCAAACAGCGAGGCCATTTCGGTTGCCGACTTCAGATGCCGTTCGGCATTGGGCCAGCGTCGATAACCAAGTTCTTCGACCGAGCAACCATGCTTGATCGCGGCCAGCACATCGTGAAGTCTTTGACGTTCTCGCACGTGGTATTGCACGTCATTGGCTGCGACTAAGGGAAGGTCGAGTTGCTGAGAATCGGCGATCCACTGTTGGAGTTGTCGCAGATCGTCTCCACCTCGATGGAGTTCGGCCAGCAGATAAAGTCGGCCATCAAACGCTTCGCGAAGTCGGCGTACTGAATCGACCAGCAACGATCCTGCCTCTCGCAGGATCAACCCTGCGATCAACCCTTCGGAATGCTCTAAAACATCGGACAAGGTGAGGCGGCATTCTCCTTTTGGAGCGTTCCGTCGACCGCGAGTGATCAGTCGGCAAAGGCGTCCGTAGCCAGTGCGGTTCATTGACCAGAGAACTATGGGCGAGGCATCGGTAGTGGTGATCTCAGCACCGATCAACAACTTCATTCCCAAGTCTTTCGCGGCGACATGAGCGCGAACCACACCGGCGACGCTATTGCGATCTGTGATCGCCAGAGCGGCGTAACCGAGTTCAGCGGCGCGTGTCATCAATTCGTCAGGGTGAGACGCCGCAGACAGGAAGGAAAAATTCGAACGACAATGCAGTTCGGCATAGAGCCCTTGGTGAGGATCTGTGCTCTGCATCGAAGCCGGTATCGAAGGACGAGGGCGTCGTCTATCAGGTGGTAGTTCGGGCATTGGTTGTTGCCGCTGAAGGCTTAGTCGAATGTCCCGTGGATGAACCAGTCTTGTGCGTAAAGTCGCCGAAAAATCCAGAAGTGATGTCCGGTGTGAACTTCGATCCGAAAGTAATCGCGATTAGTCGAAATCGCGCGCCACCAACCGGTTTCAATCCGCTCCTGCCAACCGCGCACGACGCGATGTTCCTGCTGATTCCATCGAAACGATTGCGGCAAGCCATCCGGCGCAATGGCCAGAACTTCGATTGGTTCCGGCGGCTTGAATAAAGACGTTGGACGTTGAGAAAGTCTGACTTTCAGGCATTCCGGATCAGTGATGGATTTTGCGGCTGGATCAGTGCAGGCCTCATAAGCAACTGCCACTTCGGGTTGCCCCTCGGGTAATAAACGTCCTCGCACGACTGTTCGAGAGCCGAGTCGATTGCTTAATCGATCCAGCAATGTCACGACTTCACGGTCCTGATCGGTTCCAATTTCGTGTCCGAATAAGTCACGCTGAATTGTTTGTAAAGAGCCTGTGGCGACCGCTTCCAGGTGCACCGAATCCATTTCGTCAGGTAAATCGGCCCGTTCCCACTGTAGGCAAAGCATCTCGAACGTGTGTTTGACTTGATCTGTCGGGACGGTGAATCCAATATGGAATTCATAGGAGCGTCGGCGGCAGTCACGCAGTTCACATCGTAGTTGCCTTAGCCCTTCGCGACGCTTGACCAGTCTGCTTAACAGGTCTTCCAATAACTCCTGGATGACAGCATGTAGTGCCTCGCGGCTTTTGATGGAGAACTCGCCTTCCCAATGGACCGCGAACGGTTCGCGAGATTTTTCGGCGACAAAGAATTCCGGTTCGTTGCCGAAAGCTTGGTCGAGTCGCTTAAGTAACAGTGGACCAAATCGCGATGGAATACTGGCTCGTGGAAGTGCCTGGACTTGGGAGATTGTTCGAAGTCCTAGCTCTTGCAGCACACGAAGAATATCGACCGTGAGCCTGAGAGCAGCGAGGGGAAGGGGAAGCAACGCCAGAGGTAATTGTGAGGGTGACACCACCGCTGGCGATTTCTGTTTCGCCAGAAAATGAGCAGCAGCCCAGGCCGCTCCGATCGTGGTTGCGATCGCGACACGAGGAAGAAAGTCGCGAGTTCTAAAAGTTTCTGCGAGGCGGTTTGCCAAGTTCTGTTCGCCGCCAAACAGGTGTAGGCAGCCGGTTACATCCAGCAGTAGAGACTCGGGAAACTCTGCGTCTTCGATACCGAACAGTGGAGTGAAGCATTCACAGTCAATCGCTAATTGGCGCAACTGATCAAGATCTGCTGCCGGATCGCACGCTTGAAAGTGTGGTTCACGAGTCGTCGTTTTGGTTTTGCGAGGTGCGAGGCTGCAATCCATTAACGTCTCGGCTTCGGCGAGTGGAATTCCGCGCCGGACCCCTTGTCGAAAAGGGATCTTTGAAACAGCGATGACTCGCTTCCCGCGACCGGTTGTGGAATAGACCACGACAGAACGCGATTTAAGCTGAGGTTGCGCGTACTGCAGGCGCTGCAGAGGCCAACTCGGAAACCAAACACACGCGACCGTCTGCATCTTGCAGTTCCACGAGGACCAATTTCGCCGCAGCCATCAATTCTTTTCTGGCTCGCAACAATTCCACCTGCAGTCGCCTCCGCGGCTGCCACGGATCGCTAGATCCCAATGTCGCCAGGGGGCGCACCAGAATGCGATACTCAGCCCATGATGGCTGATGCTGAACTTTCTCTGGCCGCAGCAGGATCCCTAATGTTCCTCCTGCTTCAGCAGCCAGTTGCAGTCGACGAAATGATGCTGTTGAAAGGCGATCGAGTTCGCAGACCACTGCACCGACACCCCGCGTTCGCAACGCTTGTTCAACAACCCACAGAGCATCAGCCGATCGTTGTGGTCTGACAAGAATCAGGCGTTGCAGGTCCAGTGAAAGTGCTGCGAGCCCTGCCAGATGTAATTGAGACCGACTATCAACAAAGATCCAATATTCATTCCGGATTGCCGGCTGACTGGCCAGAACGGCAAGACTCAGGCTGCCCGCTCCTTTCACGTCAGACAGCCATTCCACTAATCCTCCACGGAATGAGGAGATATTGGGCAGCAGTCGATGCAGTCCAGTTGCTGACGAAGGAGGCTCAGAGACGCCAGGCACAAGACGAACGCGTGAACGTTCGAGCTGGCGCAGACGGGCTGATAACTCGGCGACGATGGGTGAGGTCATCAGGAGTATCTCCGCAAGACCCCAACCAACACGCCACGGATTTCAACCTCTTTCACTTTGATGGGTTTGAATTGCGAATTTTCAGGCTTCAGCAAGAAGTGATCTTTGCGACGAAAGAAGCGTTTTAATGTGGCTTCGCCATCAACAACAGCCGCGACGATTTCGCCATCGCGGCAGGTTTCCTGTCGCCGGATGATCGCGATATCGCCATCGCCAATCAGAGCCTCGATCATGGATTCGCCCTTCACGCGCAGGCCAAAGTGCCGATCTGGATCGTAGGCTTCACACAGGTCGATCTGCTCATCCGGCTCGGAATGCTCAATGGCTTCAATCGGCTGTCCGGCCGCGATTGAACCGAGAATCGATAGCCCTTGCCGCTTGGTCGCCGAAGCGGCCAAACTATATTGATGACCATGTTTCTCGAGTAAACCTTGCTCACGAAGCCGGGTGAAAATCCGCTGGATACTGGTCGGAGAGCGGTGTTTGAAATGGGTCGCAATTTCGCTGATCGAGGGCATCCGCCGTTGTTGGCGATGCACCTCTTGCAGGAATGCCAAGACCGCCTCGTCGGTAAGTGGATTAGATGTTCGCATGACAGAAGTCGCTCAGAGTCCGCCGAATATTGAATACGATCATATTCAAAAGATGGCGATTTGAAAGAGTGCTGTCAATGGCAAGATGTGATCGCGAAGAAGCCAAGGCGATTTGTGAGTGGATTGGCCAAAAAAGACTTCACTGAACTCCAACTTTGTTCATGACAACGAAAACACGAACAAAGTTGGAGTCCCAGTGGAATTGCACCGGCACCCAGTGAGCAGAGCATTAAACCCACGCGGATTGGGACGGGCACTCTCATCGTAAGAAAGAACTCAAAGCTTCAAGCGGAGGAAGCGAACGGCATTCCCAAGTGCAATTCGCAAGCTTGGCGGATGTTGCGCGAGTTACAATCCTTTTGGCGGAAGTAACAGGACACTTGGTTCCAGAAAATCGCATTGCTCTCATCCAGCCGATGACTTTCAGGACAATCGCTTGTCTTTTGGTCGCGGTCGGAAAAAGCGAGTCGATTCCTTCACGACGCGAGCTCGTGAGGCAATTCGGACCAGCAGCGTCAGGAGATAATTACGCCATCCTGGGACGGTGTATTGCTTTCCACGGGAGAGTGCTCTTAAAGCTTGCTTGACCACAAAGTCGACCGAGTGCGAGGCATGCTTTTGCAGCCAACCCGAGGCCCCCGCAATATCGAAGAACTGAGTCCGTGTCACCCCCGCACAAACCGCGGTAACCGTAATTCCACGCCCGCGCAGTTCACAGTGGAGTGCCTCGCTGAAATGCAGGACGAACGCTTTACTGGCCGCATAAACACCCATGTATGCGACGGGCTGGAAAGCGGACAGAGACGACATATTCAAAATCGCTCCGCGGCCTCGCTCCAACATGCCCGGCAAGACCCGGTAAGTTAACTCGGTGAGTGCCAGCACGTTCAATCGAATCATGTCCAGCATTCGATCTACGTCGACGTTGTCGACCTCCCCCACGACCCCAAATCCAGCATTGTTCACTAGCAATTCAATCGTAATACCTTGCTGGGCGATTTCATCAAGAATGAGCTTCGGCGCGGCCGGATCGATCAGATCTGCCTGAATGACGTGACAGCGAGTTCCATGTTGCAAGTGGAGTTCTGCAGAGAGTTTAGTGAGAATCGCACCTCGCCGGGCCACCAATACAAGATGCATCCCACGAGCTGCCAGTTGGCGCGCAAATTCCTCACCGAGCCCCGACGAGGCTCCAGTTACAAGCGCCCACTGATTTGCCAGTTCTTTCCACACGCGATTGGTTCCGCGTCATGCGTCCTGTAGCGTTGTCGGAAAATGGCCTCCCTACCACTTGTAGAGCCCGAGAAACTCTAATGCAGCCGTTTTCGTACCCGTCGAATCAGAGGGGTATGTGTGAAATAGCGATCAGCGGCACCCACCACCTTACTCACCATTCAACAGACTGAATATGCGAAGGATACCAAAATCGCGGCCCCCTCGATAGCGCACGTCTAAGAAACGGAATTGGTTACGTCATGGAACTTCCCAAATTTCTGAAGAGGAACGACGAAAGTGGAGGTTTCTGTCGCCTTCGCCAAAGGTACAATCTTTGGCGATACTGAAATTGTCGACTTCACTCCAACGATGTCACTCCTGCCAGCGTAAGTGCTGACGGGGTGACGAAATGCTTGACACCATGACCGATGTGGAACTGTCCGAATCGGACGATGTAACAGGGGCCTTGAACGAGGCGCGTCTCGTCGAAGAAGCGCGCAAAGGAAATCGACAAGCGTTCGGCGAACTTGTTATGAGATATGAGCGACGGCTGATCCGTGTGATTCAGCAGTTCGTGAAAAGTCCGGAACTCGCCGAAGACCTAGCGCAGGATACCTTCCTGAAGGTATATGAGAGGCTGGACCAGTTTGATCCCTCGCGACGTTTCGGTCCGTGGCTGTTTCGAATTGGTGTGAATCAGACTCTCGACTACATCCGTCGGCGGAAACGCCGTGGTTGGTGGTTGCTGTTCACTGACCGCAATGCCGAGAAGTCTCCCGACCCCGAGGTCGCAGATCCGCGGCAGGCGATGGATCTGCAGCAAGAGGTCGAAGTCGTTTTAGATCAGATTCCAGAGAACTACCGCATCGTGCTAATGCTGCGTGATCTGCAGAATTTTTCGACATCAGAAATTGCGACGATGCTGAATCGCAAAGAGGCGACCATTCGTTGGCGGCTGGCAGAAGCCCGCAATATGTTCCAAGAGATTTGGGTCAAGCGCCGGGATGCTAAGACAAGTCCGATTCCGAAAGTGTCAGCTAAGTCCGACGGAATGTCAGCGTAGTACACGGATTGTTGGTCGCACGACCAGGATTGTAGAGATAAGGTGCTGATCATGAACTGTCGACAAGCCAACCGGCTACTTCCATTGTGGGTTGGTCACGACTTGGCCGACTCGTTAGAGGCTGAAGCTCTGCAGCTCCATTTGTCGAAATGTCCTGATTGCTCTATGCAGCGACGGCAGCTTCAATCCACCCTTGATGCATTGCAGTCGATCTCAACGACATCATCTGCAATCGAAGCATCTCGCCCCAGCTTGTGGCCTCGGCTGGCGATGGTATTAACGGATATTCCGCGCCGACGAGATCAGTTCAATGGCTGGATTCCCGCGGCGGCGATGGCGATGGCTGCTGCTGTTATGGTGTCGGTGTCGGTTGTTCAAGTTCAACGTGATATGGGAACGTCCAATCAGGCCGCTGTTAGTCAGGATCCGCCGAATCATGGCCGACGTAACCTGTTTGAGACCGATCCTCGATTTGTTCCCAGCAATGGTCGCAATCAAGATCTGCAGATTCGCGGCTTAGTGGCGAATCCTTCTCCAAATTTCTGATCGATCGTGGTCCAATATCTCGGTTGGAGTGCTCGGTCTCTTGGCTTGGTTTACCAGGCTGGATTGCCATAAAAAGAGCCGCCATAGACCGGCGCACCGTATCCGAATCCACCGTAGCTCAGCACGCCATATCCCAAGCCACCGACACCAAACGGGCCAGCACCAAACGCCCCGGACGTGAATGGGCCGTAGCTGCGGTACATGAACATCTGATTGTTCAGGATGTTTTGGTAGACCAAGTTCTGCGTCATCTGGCCCTGCAGAATGCGCCGATCGTATTCTCGCTTCAAGTGATCTCGATAGGCTTGGGCCTGCTGGGGTGTGCGTCTGGAAACTGGGCAGATTATGTGACGGTTGTAGAGTTCCAGTGAGATTGCCAGAGAATATGGTCACTTTTGAAGAGGGCTCGTAGCTGGCAGATGG
>DASYEA010000386.1:0-5265 GCA_036499265.1 Schlesneria sp.
GAAAGCGGGAGCCAGTCCGTGGGCCGGCACATTCTAATAATTGTGCGATTGTCATAGCACCGGAAAGTGTTGTCAACTCAGGCGCGGCGAACCCAGACTATCTTAAGGTGGCTTCAGGCTCACAAATGCCGGCGGCCAGCCGGCAGGAATATCCATCGCTCGCCTTCTTGCTTCCACTCTTGGGTTAACGAGGGCACAGCCTCGCCGCGAGCGATGCGAAGTCCATCAATGCGAATATGCACGCTGGCATTTGGCGGATTGGCACCCAGGATTTCAACATCCAAAGTGGCGTCACGTTCGAGCGTCGCCGGCGAAGCGAGGACTGGGATCGGATGGTCCATCGCCCAGACAAAGAGCTCCCGGCTTTGAACAGCGTCTGAAAGCTGGCGCATCGTCTTATAGTCACCCTTGAGCCAAGCCAGGGTGAACAGTTTTGCCCGCGGTTCCAGCTCTTTCGGATAGCCGGGGTCTTCCGGAATCCCTCCGTCAATCTGAGATGGTCGAAACCAGAACAGGCCTGCCAGCAGCAGGATGGACGCGGCGGCGGCAACAAGGCGCCGATCCTTCCACCATTCCCATCGCTCCTCGTGCTTGTTCCACTTTCCTTTTTTCGACTTGACCATTCGAACCAACGTGCCGTCAGCCTGCACCGAGAAGTGGCGGACACATCTCTTGCAGGTAATGGCCTTCCCCGGTTGCAGCATGTCGGCGCGAATCGTATTCAGACCTTCGCAGGCCGGGCATCGAATATCGATACTCATCTGCGGAGCTTGCCCGGCAGGCCGCGTTGGCGAACGGGTGACCGCAAGAGTGGGAACGGTTTCTATCTCACTCGCTGTCGTCCGGTTCTGAATCGGAGTCGGCTCATTCACGTTGATATCTGAAATCGGTGTCGCTGGTCCCTCATCAGAGACGGAGTCAATCGATGTTTCCGAGAGCAGCGTCACCGCCAGATCGTCAAAGGAGCTTGTTGAATCAGGAGCCACTGACGCTGTGGCGGAAGAAGCTTTCTCGGGCAATCGATCCGCAGTCATTGTCGGCCTTGCCCGACGCGTGGATCCGCGACGGCTTGGTTTGACAGCAGATTCCTTCGAAGGTGTCACCTTCGAAATGGCCTTTTCAGCGGAGCTCCCCGCCGGTTCCTGGACTTCGACTCCCAGATCGCTCAGGTGCTGAATAGCCTCCGTCAGGCCGGGTTGAGCGGCCAAGGCCGCTTGAAATTCTTCAATCGCCTGTTGCGTCTGTTCCTGGGCCAGGCGAATCAAACCGAGATTAAGGCGCGCTCCGGCAACACAGCTGCGATGTTTCAACATCCCTGTCAATTCTGACGATGCCAGTGCGAAGCGACCCGTCAATCGCAGGACGACGGCTCGGTTATAACGAGCGACAACGCTTTCGGGCATCATCTTCAGCGACTGCTCGTAGTCCTTCAAAGCCTCTTCAAGTCGACCGCACATGGAAAACGCATCGGCTCTCCAGCGAAGCGTGATGGGGTCGTCTGAGAACAATTGAAGTGTACGTGTGAGATCCGTAACCGCCTGAGGAGCATTCCCGCTCAGTAACCGGATCCGACCACGCTGAAGCCAGGCCAGCCTTAGTTTGTTGTCCAGTCGCAGCGCTTCGGAGTACAGCGTTTCTGCGGTCCGAAGATCCTGTCGCTGATACGATTGGTTCGCCAATTGGTAGTAAACATCGGCACTTTGCGGACCACCATCGGAAGCCTGGGGGACACCGACGTCCAATGTCGATCGATCCCGCGAATCTTTTCCATCAATTCTGCCGTCGGCTACCGAGGCCAGCAGTTCCAGAGCACAGATCAGCCGGTCCGCCTGATCTTGCGCCAACTGGACTCGGGCCTGCAGTTGCATGGCCGCGCTCTCATGATGAGCACCTGCGAACTGCATGAGCTGTTCGGAGGTCGTTCGCGAGACGTTGAGTTCGGCGCGAAGTCGTGCGAGCGCGATCGGCGTGCAAGTCTCAAAGATGCGGTGTAGTGATGGCGTCGTCTGGGGGAGGATTGACGAGCCCTCTGGCCCCGATTCAATCAACGTCAGCACCCCATCGCAGAATTCCCACAGTGACGCTTCAAATGCGGGGCTGGCCTCACCCTCTGAGGTCGCGGTACCCAGTTCGTCGAGCAATGGCACGACATCGGACTGGATGGTGCTGCCCATTCTTAACAGGGCATCAATCGCTGATGTGGCGACGACCGACACTTGGCCAAGGCTCGCAATCAGTCCTGCGGATTCCGCCCCGCAGTGCAGTTGCGCCATGCGGGTGACTTGCTGAGATTTCTGCTTCCACTCGGCGAGTTCAGCCGCCAGCGGCAACTTCGTCCGGCCGCACTCACGAAGGACTCGCTCCAGTGAGGGCAAGACGTCCGTCAAAATCGACTGGTGCGCGTTCGGCTTCCCGAGAAGTTCGAGGCACGCCTCACAGAACTCTCGAAAGTGAAATTCGACGGGAATGTTTGCCAGTTGCGACATCGCTCAGTCTCAAGTCACAACCAAGTAGAAACAGTAGAAACAATTGCTGCCATCAGGCACGTAGTTCAGGGCAGGTGATCAAAGGCGGGAGTTCTCACAACATTCTCATATTGGTAAGATCATCGAGAACAATATCAGCCAACATCCCCTTGATGTCAAGAGTTGGTACCCGATTCCGGCTCTCTACGGTTTTCAACCGCCGACGAAGTGTGCTCGAACGCGCTGCTGACTGCGGCTCAGTCGCGATCTTGATCGAGGTTCCCGTTGATGTGTCTTCGCGTAATCCAGCGAACCTGAGTTCTGGGCGACGTCAATTGACAGCCAACCGTAAAGACGTCAGGTTGATTACCTCACGATCGTTTGAACATGCGATCGTGGATTATTGTGAATGAACTCCGTAGACCTCCTCAAGTCGCCAGGGAACATGCGGTGGAAGTGATTGAAGAACCGAAATCGAGTTCGGGTCCCTTCGGACTGTCATCCAGGAATTTGGATGACTACCGAACACACGGCTTCGTCGTGCAACGCGGCGTCTTCAGTTCGGGCGGAATGGACGAATTGCGTCTGGAGACCGATCGACTGTTGACCGAACGTCAGGATCTGATCAGCCCCCGCAATCTGCGATGCCGCTACATGCCGCATCACGAAACGGGCGAGTCGCTGTTCGAAGTGTTTGATCCCGTCAACGATATTTCGCCCTGTTGCGAGCGGTTCTCTCTCGACGATCGCATCTTGCGCATCATGGAAACGATTTACGGCGAGCCCGCGTATCTCTTCAAAGACAAGCTCATTTTCAAACCTCCCGGCGCACTGGGGTACCAGCTTCACCAGGACATCCCGCGCTATTGGCCGGGCTTCCCTCGCAGCTTCCTCACGGTGCTGATTCCCATTGATCGGACGACGCGAGAAAACGGCTGCACGGAAGTCTATTCCGGTTATCACGCCGACTTCATGTCCACCAGTCCCGAAGTTTACATGCTGCCGGATGACATGGTCGAGTTGGGCCGCGGAACGTGGCTGGAATTGGCCCCAGGCGACATCGCTATCTTCCACGGTCTGACTCCGCATCGGTCAGGACCGAACAAGTCGAACTCCATGCGCCGCACCCTCTACACCAGTTACAACGCTGCTTCAGATGGCGGTGACCAACGCGCCGCCCACTATGCCGAGTTCCACCAGAAGATGAGGCCACGGATCGAGACCTTGACGGGTTCGACGGCCTACTTCCAATGAGTGTTCCCGCGAGTAGACGCCGCCGGAATCTAAAAAACACCGCTTTCGTTCAAAGGTCGATGCGTAATGGATAGTCAGCCCGCTGTGGGTGGGAAAAGCTGGGGCAACTTGTTGCTGGGTGAACTCGCATCGGCGTGGAGGTCGATTCGCACCAATCCTTATGGCTGGATCGTCGTGGTCATCGCCGCGTTCGCGATGGTGGCTACATTGCCGGGGCGGACTTATGGGCTTGGCATGATTACGGAGCGCCTGCTGGCCGATCCTGCTTTCGGCTTGGATCGTGTTTCCTATGCAGATATGAACCTTTGGGCAACGCTACTGGGCGGGCTGTTCTGTCTTCCCTGTGGCTACTTGATCGATCGATTTGGCCTGAAGATCAATCTGACTGTCACTGTCGTGGCATTGGGGTTGGTCGTCATTGGGATGACGCGACTCAATGGCTGGTGGCCTTTGTTTATCGCACTGGTTTTGACACGGGGATTCGGGCAAAGCGCACTCTCAGTCATCAGCATCACCATGGTCGGCAAGTGGTTTAAGGGGCCGATGACTCTGCCGATGGCGGTCTATACGCTGCTGCTCTCGATGGGGTTTGCCTACTCATTTCAACTTGCAAAGCCCTATGCGGCCCCAATGGATTGGAGAGAGATCTGGGGCGGAATGGGATGGCTGCTATTGCTGGTGATGACTCCGCTCGCACTACTGCTGCCGCGTGAGCGAATTGTGCCGCGGGCCGCTGACGCGAAACTGGGATTGGATGGCCAAGGTCCTGACGCGACAAAAGCCGAAACTGGTTTCACGCTTTTTCAAGCCATGTGCACGCCGACGTTTTGGGTGTTTGGATTGTCAATCTCCGTGATTGCTCTTATTGGCTCTGGAAATTCGTTGTTCAATGAGTCCGTTCTAAAGCAGCAAGGGTTTTCCACCGCCGTTTACTACAATCTCGCGACTCTCACGGGCACCGTGGCGTTGATCTTCAAGTTACCAGTCGGTTGGATCGGTCAACGCTGCCCGTTGAACATGATGAATGCCGTTGGGTTGTTCATCCTTGCCGCGTGCCTGTTCTGGTTCCCATTTGTGCGTACCGAGACGACGATCACTCTGTACGGCATCCTGATGGGAGTCAGCGGATCAATCACGACGATCTTGTTTTTTAGTATTTGGGGACAAGCATACGGCAGAGCTCACTTGGGGCTGATTCAGTCTGTCGCACAGATGATGACAGTACTCGCATCAGCCTTGGGCCCGAAAGTATTCGCCGAGTGTTTTGACCGTTTCGGATCATACGTGCCTGCCTTTCAAATCCTCGCAGGGATCGTCGCGCTGTTGGCCGTCTGGTCGCTGTTGGTCCGAGTCCCATCGCCTGAAGATGCCGCTCAATTTGTTGACACCCCCCGCGGACTGACCGCTGCTCAGGAGCCTTGCTAATGCTGACTCAAATCAAGATCGACGACAAGAAGGCTGCGACGGCTGCGCCGACTGCTGTTCGATTTCATCTGTCGCTAAACGTTTCCGATCTTCCACAGGCAGTCGTGTTCTTCGAGCGAGT
>DASYEA010000387.1:0-6714 GCA_036499265.1 Schlesneria sp.
CAGCGTTCTCGAAAAAGAGTGCGGAATCTTTTTCGGCGGAGAGACATGTCCACTGCGGCTGTGGGCGCTAATTTATGGTGGAACGCCAGATCTTGCTCGCATTCGGATCACGGCGACGATCGTCGGCGACAAACGAATCAAAGGCGATGCAACTCGCCGCGACTCTTCGCCCAATAAACGCGACCTGACGCTGACATTAACGATGGCCGACAAGTTTCAGGACTTCCGAGTTGACGCCTCAGCCAACTATGGATCGATCTTCCAGAGCAAGCCAACGGACGCGCGGAACGACTCGACGGCGATTCAGACCTACGCCGAACAAATTCGCAACGTCGAAGATGCGTTACGGCTCGACCTGACGATTCCGCTCGAGGGGGGATTGCATCCGGAGTATCACATCGGAGATGTGATCAATCAGGTCAGCGGCCGGAATGTCTCATTGAAGCAATCGGACGTTCGGTATCCGCAGATAGTGGGCATCGTGCATCACTTCCAGCAGCAGCAAGTCGAGCTCTTGCTGGAGTCATTCCGCAAGGAACGGCCGCAGATGGTTTTGTCCGGCGGTCAGATGCAGGTTGTCGGAGCTCCGACTGGAGCGAACAAATGACGGCCGTGTCGAATGCGCAACCCCGCAAGCGACAGAGGGGGAGGCGGTGCAAAACGCTTGGTTGCGGTGGCGGTGTGGAAGTTCTGAGACGTAGGAACTTCAGCGATCACATCGAACGCCGATGCGAATGCGATCGGTGCGGTTTGCGATGGACCACTTGCGAGAAGGATCTCCCCAACTCGATCGCAACTGAAGGCGAACACGGGACCAAGATGGCCGCGCAACGTCTCGCCCAATTGACGCAACGGCCTTGAGTGACTGTTCGCTGCTCTTTGACAATTCATATTAGATTTGTTGGTCGATCGGCAACCGGGCCCGCCGGTTGCCCGATCGATCATTATTCGCTGGTATTGTTTCGGCAATCCCTATTGATTTGGCCCTTACCTCGCGGTGTTCTTAACTCCGAAGTCCGCTTTGTCGAATCGTCACAATGAACGGCCGCGAGGGATACAGATGCCTATCGACATCAAAACTGAGTCATTGCTTCTATTCACGGCCGAAGTGGCGGGAACGCAGTTTCCGGGCGAGCCTGTCAGCAAGAGCACACTACGGCGATGGAAAGAATTTGGGGTGCGAGGTGCAAAGATCGAAACTACCCTGATTGGGAGCCGTCGCTATACATCCAAAGAGGCAATCCTGCGTTTCGTCGAAGCACAACAGCCTGATCCCGAACCTCCTGTGCGAATTGAAACTGCCCCCGCCCGCCGTCGCCGACTAAATGCCGTAAATCATGAACTTCGTAAACTGGGCATGAAGTAAGTACGGAGCTGACCATGAGTGGCTTGAAAATCTCGCGGAATGTCGGTGAATCGGTCATGGTTGGTGAGTGCCTGGTGACCGTCGAGAAAATCAAAGGCAAAACCGTTCACCTTATTTTTCAAGCGCCGCGAAGTCTACCTATCCATCGCGTTAAAGCGGACGAGAGCGAAAAGCCCATCAGCTGCAAATGCGAGCTTAGAGGCCACGTAGAACCTTGAATTGGGCAGTGAGTCGATCCGAGGTTTGCTTTGCCGTGGTTATTCTGATCGGCAGCTTCAGTCCGTTGTGACCGACCAGCGTCAACTCACCAGCGTCGCTCAAGATCTGCGGATTGAGCCCACTTATCGCCGTAAAGGAGCCCGTTCGCTCCCTTACTGGGCCGCTTTGATCATTGATTACTACAGCCAGATTACGCCAAACCACGATGCTGCCGACCAAGAGATCCGCAATGAAACTATTCTCGCTTCCTATCAAGTCCGGGTCTGGCTCACGTCGCAGAAGGAGCGCTCGCAATTCTCCGAGCTCTCTAATGATGAAATCTTCCTTTGAGACTTCTGTCGTCTGAAGTTTTGCCGGCACAATCGACGTGAAGTGCTTGAGATAGGTGCTGTAATTCGCATCGCTGCTCGAGCGATCAAAGGTGGCGCGAACCTTGGCGGCCAAAGCCGTCTTGAAGTCGTTAATCTTTCCAAACCGAAGGTCACGCGGATACTCAAGGTGTTCGATGGGCGAGGAGTCGAATGAGTATTGAGTTGAGTCATCCTTAACGACGACCGTGGGCTTATCGAAGGCTAGCCTCATTCCCAGCTCGAACATGACATTGGGATTCTTACAACTGACATCTACGACTGCGATTGGCCTTTCGTAGAGGTTTTGCACAATCCTCGCCTGGATGATGCCGGAGTCATTCGCTTCGCTTACCATAAGTGTGTCAAATCCAGCGGTATCGATGGCTTGCGTGAGTATATCCCTGACCTCCAACCAGTGTTGCGTACCTAAACCTTCAATACCCGAGATCGGCATCGCCAAGCCGCACACCACTCGATCGGCAACCGCAGCTACTTTATTTGCGGCGACTCGCTTCTTTGCCATTCTTAAAGATGCTCCAACATGCTCTTCAAACGCCAACCTCAACATGCTCGTGAAGCGAACATGGCGAAGCCAAGGGACCAATGTCAACTAGATTCCGGAACGACATGGAACAGTCAGTCCGAATCGCTGACTGGTCCACGGCGCTGATCCTCAATCCAAGCGTCGATGTCGGAATTTTTGTACCAGACGTGGTTTCCAAACTTGTACCAGGCTGGCTGATTCTCTCGGCGTTCAGCACGCCATCCCCGCAAAGTCGGCTCGCTGATTGCCATCAGTTCAGCAGCTTCTTCCGGTGACCTCCAGTGAGCTCCTTTTGGGCGTCGCTGTTTGCGTTTCATAATCCCTCGACAACCTTTGGTGATCCGACTCGACCTCCGCCACGTTGTCGCAGAAGCTTGACATCGGACATTCGGGGCGGCAATGATGCTCGTACCTAAAAGCCCGCCAGCGGTCTTCAATGCTGGCATGTGTCGCACAATAGAACCTAAAAATCTCAATAGAAAGCGAAAGTCCGTCCCTACTCAACTGTGAGACGATGCTGCGCCAGCCGCAGCTGAAACCGCGAGGAGTCCAGGTGGTTCTATTGCCGCCTTAGGGCAGTTGCGTAGGGACGGGCTTACTTTTACTCCCCCTCTTGGGAGTGATAGGAAGGACATACCCCATGTCCGCAAATTTGTCCGTTGGTGTCGTCGGATCGGCATTCGCGGCCGTCAATCCGCCCATGTCGGAAAGAGCCGGTCAACCGCTCGAGGATCCTGCTGGACCTCCGCAGCCTCCCCCGGCGGGTTCAACCCTCGCCAAGATCAATCCGCCCGTGAATCCTGAGAAGGCGTTGGGCATCTCAGAGCAGTCGAGCGGCGGAATGGCGGTGGTCCAATGAAAAAGAGATCACAACCCAAGAACCATCCGCCGTTGAGAGATTTGCCACCAGGGATTCGCGTTGGAGCGGGTTGCCTTTTTCTGTACCCGCTCCATCCCTTCGCCGGCGTCTCCGATCCTGGAGTGAAGCCGCACTATGTGCAAGTCTCACGGATCCGTGACCTCACTCTCGATCCGCTCGAACCGGAAGAAGTCGAAGCCGAGCCGCTGTTGATGCGCAGTCGCTGGCAAGTCTTCGGGATTGAAGTCGAAACAGGTGCCCCCGTCTCATTCTTCGACGAGTACATGCAAGCAATCCACCCGATTGACGTTCTCGCTCCGATGGCGATTGGCGTCTGAGCTCGGTCCACAACCCGGCCGGACGACGTCCGGCCGGCCTTTCTCGCCACTTGTCCAGGAGCTTCAAATGGTCTTTCACATCCTCGCGCCCATGCCGCGAAAAGCCGGTGCGGGAAACCGCTACTATCGACCTTCTGATCTCCGCATAAAGAAGACGCTATGCGGTCAACCTCGAACGAGTCATGACATCCGTTTCGGATGGCAGGCCTTGCCATGCGGTCGTTTCGAACCGTGTAAACGATGCTGTCAACTCAGATCAACCAGTGAACGAATGCCGCCCTCCCCCAGGCAAACCCGTAGTTAAATCGACTGGCTTCGCAAGTGACTTTCGCCCGCGGTCACTCCGGCCGCGGGCTTTCAAGGACCTCCCGATGTTTCAGATTCAATTCGTCGACACTGTTCGAGACGGCTACGTCGCGCAACTGAAAGCGGTCAAAGATCCTCGCATCACGATCCGTCTCAGTAACCCCGTCCTCGGATCACTTAAGGCTATGGCCATCTCTGCAGTCGGTCTTTTCGGAATCGGACCAGACTTAGACGAACTGAAAAGGATCGATGATCTGTTCAACCGGATCGCGGCCAGATAGTTCAACTACTGTGCCAGGGCGAAACGTTCGCTCTGGCTTTTTTGACCCCATCAAAGGAACGCCCATGGAATCGCCAGACAAGAAACGGAAGACACGCCGCGGGAAAGGGGAAGGATCGATCAGCCAACGATCTGACGGATTATGGATGGCACGCATCGACATTGGTCATGACGCGAAAGGGAAGCGACTTCGGAAGTACATCTATGGCAAAACGAAAACAGAGGTTGCCACGAAATTGACCGACCAGGCAGCAGCGTTGAACAGCGGCGGGTTTGTCGACCCCGGGAAAACGACCGTGTCGGAGTTCCTAACGAAGTGGCTCGATGTGATAGCCAAGCCCAACACGGAGCCGGGAACCTATGACGGTTACGAACGGATCGTCAATGATCACCTGATCCCAGCGATAGGTCATATGAAGCTGCGAGACCTTGGAGCGTTCCACGTTGAAAACATGCTTTCAACGATGGCCAAGATCAAGGTCGGTTCGCGGACCCGGGAATATTGCTTCGTGATCCTGAAGAGCGCTTGCAAGAAAGCCAAGGCGTGGAAGCTGGTAGCCGCCAATCCGTGCGAAGATGTCAAATCGCCGAAGGTTGTAAAGCGGCAGGTAATCCCGCTCACAAGTGACCAGGCCAAAACTCTGCTGCTTTGTTCGAAGGGCGATCGATTCCACGCCATGTATGTGCTGGCCCTGACGACGGGCATGAGGCAGGGCGAGTTATTTGGCGTTCAGTGGGATGATCTCGATCTGACGAAGGGCGTCCTGCAGGTTCGCCGTTCACTCGAGGACCGCAAAGGACAACTTCGATTGAAGGAGCCCAAGAGCGATGCCGGCCGTCGACAGATCGCACTGTCGCAACTGGCAGTCGATGCTCTTGAAGATCGGCGCAAGGCAGCGATGGTCGAAGGCTTGGCCGCTTGCCAAATGGTCTTTCCGGACTCGGAAGGCGGGTTGCTACGGAAGTGCAGCTTCTATCGCTGGTCCTGGTCGAAGATTCGAACGGCGTCCAAGATCGGGGCGCACGTCCACTTTCACGATCTGCGACACAGCAACGCGTCTCTATTGCTGGCTGAGGGTACGAACATGAAGGAGATTCAGGGACTTCTGGGGCATTCCACCATCAGCATGACGATGGATACTTACGCACACCTGATGCCGGATTCGAATCGGAAGTCCGCGAACACTTTTGACCGTTTGCTCGGATAGGGTGTAAATGGTGTGCATTTTCACCATTCACCCGTCGTAAGTCTAATTGCCCGACCAGGATTCGAACCTGGACAAACAGAACCAAAATCTGTTGTGCTACCGTTACACTATCGGGCACCTTTGTGCGTGAGGCGTAATCTATCGCATGAATGCGATTGCTGGCAAGGTTCAGATGGGAACTTGTTGGCAGTTTCTGATGTTACGTCAAACCGCGGATCGGATCACCGTGGTAAATGTGGTGCGGCCTGCCCAGGTCGTCGTGCCAGGCGATTTCGGAGGGAAGCCCGAGAGATGAGTAAATTGTCGCCGCGAGATTCTCTGGCGTTTGCGGGTCCGCAGCGGGATATCCGCCGATTTTGTCCGACGAGCCGATGACGCGACCGCCGATAATTCCGCCCCCTGCCAGCCAGACGGATTGCACCGCACCCCAGTGGTCTCGGCCTGGAAGTTTGTAGTGTTGGGGGAGGCCGAAGACCTTCGGAGTGCGACCGAATTCGCCGGCCATCACGATTAAAGTCTCGTTCAACCGACCACTGGCTTCGAGATCATCAAGCAGCGCCGAAAGCGATTGGTCGGTAGGTGGGAACAGGAAGTCTTTCAAACTTGGGAATGCATTGCCGTGCGTGTCCCACGCTTCGTTGTTGCCCAGATTCACCTGAACCAGGTTGACCCCCGCATCGACCAGACGCCGGGCCATCAGCAGGGACCAGCCGAACGAATTGCGGCCGTAACGGTCCAGATCTTTGGGGGAGGCACTCGTCACATCGAACGCGTGGCGGACCTGCTGATCGGTCAACAATGACACTGCCGACTGGCGGTGTCGGTCAAACTTTTCAGTGACAGCAGCCGCTTCCAATTGAGCTCGCTGGTGATCGATCCCCTTCAGCAGTTCCAGGCGATTGGCCAGTCTTCCTTGGGTCAATGCCACCGGAAGCGAAAGATTTGGAGCTTGAAACGAGAGCGACTTCGTTTTCTCGCCGCCGCGAGCATGATGAAACTCGTACTCAGGATAGGCTCCGTATGTTTCGCTATTGAAAGGAGACGCGTCGATGAACCAGGGATCTCGACGAGGCCCCATGTGGCCAGCGAACTGGCCGGGGATCACTCGACCGGTCCGATGGATCAGCCGTTCAGGAAGGACGACGGCTGGCGGAAGATTGTTGCGGCGAGTGGTCAGATCTCCGGCAATCGCCGCGATCGAAGGCCAGTCACCTGGCATCGGCTTGTTGGCATCGAATGTCGGC
>DASYEA010000388.1:0-3770 GCA_036499265.1 Schlesneria sp.
AACATCACGTCCAAGGATCTGGCCAATCGCGATTTCCCACTCGATCCACTCGCTGCATCGTAAGCATTCAGATAACGCCCCCGGAATTCTCAGGTATCGATTCCCGATGACGATCGAGACATCCGCGCCCCACTTCCGATACTTCGTGCGAACGCCGTCGCTCGATCCGGTCCAGAGATGCAATCGAACCGCTGCCAGTCGTCGGGCGACGAATAGTCTGACGCGATCGATCATCGGGCGACCTCGCAGTCGGTTATCGGATGCGGTCGGTGTAGTTGATGCGTCCCGCCTTATGCAGGATCGCCCAGACATACTTGAAGAATGTTCGCGAGTATCCAAACGTTTGCTGTTCCATGCGGCGACTCGATGTCAGTCCTGTCAGTGAGCGATCATAGACAAAGCGATGCCGACGCTGCTTGTAGAGGTTGGCCAGAATGGGCCATTCCTCGCCGATCGCGACCTCTTCATCGAACGGTCCGAATTCATCGAAAACCTTCGCTGTGCAAAACATCAGCGCGGGCATCGCTTTGGCATGAGCCAGCGGCAAGCGACGGACATGCTCCCAGAAGGTCCACCACACGAATGCCCTCCAACCCCCTTCGAGTCCTGCCAGCCGAGTAATCCCCGCTTCCATTCCCTCCTGGTCACACCAATCTTTGATCCGGATCAGTCCGTCCGCGGGAAGATGTGTATCCGCGTCGACAAACACCAGGATTCGACCACGAGCGTGCCGACGACCGCAATTGCGAGCCCTGGCCGCCCCCGCTTCGCTTGACCAAACCGCTCGAATGCGGCCCTGATTGCAGAACTCCTGTAACAACGCCCAAGTCGTATCCCGACTATTATTGTCCACGACAATAATCTCCGCCGAGATCTGTCGAGCGGCTGCCAGATCGACGGCGGCCAACGCAGACGCCAACGTTGCCCCTAGCCAGCGCTCTTCATTGCGAGCGGGGAGGATGATGGAGAGGTCGATGGCGTCACTGCACGCTCGAGCACATACAGATCGCGACTGATCGACATCCCCGGCCAGTTCTCCGGTTCGCAATGAATCACCGTCAGCCCCGTCTGTCGAAATAGCACCGCCAGTTGTTCGCGAGTAAACAGTGTTCGAGACTTCAGAGAGCACGATGGACCCTTCACGATGCCAGCGAAGCGAGCGACCCAAAATGCGACTGGTCCCCAGACGAACTCACGAACCCTTAGCCAGAGATATCCCCAACTCCCTCGATAGGTCGACTGAATCAGGATCACTCGCCCCGCGGAAACTCGCCGCGCCTCCTGAAGCAAGCCATTTGGATCCGCCGCATATTGCAGGATAAATAAAAGTGTGACAATGGAATAGCTCGCGTCCGCGACCGCCAGCTTGCGACCGTCAAAGATCATTGGCCCATCGCCCACCCAATGCAAATCCGCCACGTCAAATTCATCAACGGTCGCATCAAGCTCTCGCCGCCAAGCTGCAGCGTTGTGTCCTGTTCCCGATCCGATATCGGCAATCCGACTTTGAGTAGAAATCCACGACTTCAATCGACGAGTCAACTGCAATGCGCGGTCGCTCATCGTCCGATCGATCCAGGCTTGTAGCCATCTGCGCCTCGGATCCGAGTGGAGTTTCATATGTCGCGAGCAGCGTGGAATCTTGTTACGTCTGTACACAGATACAGGCATCGGGATGCCATCGTGATTTTCGACAGGAGGACGCCGCTTGTATTCATCCATGTCGTGAATGACGACAATTCGTACTCCAATCAGTTCGGCTGCTGTCGTTCGCGAATTTCGGTATACATCACCGCGATACTCATGCAAGTCATCATCGAGTGGATCGATTTGCCGACGCCAATTGGTTGGGCTTTATTTCGAATCAAACGCGTCTCGGCGAGCAAGTCTCGCAGCATCTGTCGTTCGCGGTTGGTCGACGTCCAGAAGAAGTCGATGAAGAATCCCATCGAGCCGTACCACCAGAAGATCGCCCACAAGAGGCGAAGTGTCATGCGAAAGGGAGATGGTTTCTGACCTTGGATCGTGACTATCTTCGCATCTGCGACCCAATATCCGATCGAGCGAAATCTTGATGGTTTCAGGACCGCAAGATAGGCCCAGATACACAGCAATGGCAACCAGGGAATGAAGAGAGCTGTCGCGCCAGTCAATGAACCCGCGAACATCGCGATGACTGTAGTCAATGGCATCAGCAGCAACAGAATCACTGCCCCGTCCACGGCGAAGATTAAGAGGTGGCGAACTGCTCCCACGTAGTCTTCGCGCCGGTAAATCGGCGGTCCGGCGATTGGAGTCACGACTACAGGCCGATTCTCGACTGATGCCATCGATCCTCCAACTCGAATACTACGACAACTGCGTTTCGGCCACCTCGATCGCCTTCAACAAACCTCGCGCTTTGTTCAATGTCTCTTCGTATTCACTGGCGGGAACGCTGTCGGCCACGATCCCCGCTCCGGCTTGCAGATACGCCGTTCGCCCCGTCATCACGATCGTTCGCAGGGCGATGCAGGTGTCCATATGGCCGGTGAAGTCGATATAGCCGACCGCTCCACCATAAGGCCCGCGGCGGTGAGGTTCGAATTCGTCGATGATTTCCATCGCGCGAACTTTGGGAGCCCCCGACAAAGTCCCGGCCGGAAGGCCGGCGCGCAGTGCATCCAGTGATGTTTTGTCGCTCGCCAGTCGGCCGACGACTTCGGAACTGATGTGCATCACGTGGCTGTAGCGTTCGACGACGAATTGCTTGGTTACCGCCACAGAACCGTATTCCGCGACCCGACCGACATCGTTACGAGCCAGATCGACCAGCATCACATGCTCGGCGATTTCCTTTTCGTCGGCAAGCAGTTCTTTTTCGAGTGCCAGGTCTTCTGCCTCAGTCTTACCACGACGCCGAGTTCCTGCCAGCGGGCGGATCGTCGTCATCCCTTCGTCGACCCGGACCATAATTTCGGGCGAGCTGCCAATCAGTGTCACGGCTGGTGTCCGGACAAGGAACATATATGGACTGGGGTTCACGACTCGCAACGCACGGTAGATGTCCGTCGGTTTGGCATTGGTATCGAGTTCCAAACGCTGACTGAGGACGACCTGAAAGATATCTCCCGCACGGATGTACTCTTTGCACTTCTCGACTGCGGTCTCGTACTCATCGCGCGTCATATTCGAACGGAATGGCAGTTGTGGATCACCACTCAGCGAGATGTCGACGAACTCCAGATTGTCGGTCGGTTGCGACAGTTGGTGACAGACCTCATCGACGCGGCTGCAGGCCGTCTCATAAGCGGCTTCGAGGTTCCCCTGACGCACATCTGCGAAAGCGACGACCAGGATCGTCTTCTGGATATGGTCGAACACGACCATTCGATCGTAGAAGGCAAATGACAGGTCCGGCAGTCGGCGGTCATCCCGCGGCGGATGCGGCAGGTTTTCGGTGTAGCGGACCGTGTCATACCCAGCATACCCCACTGCTCCACCACAAAACCGCGGCAGCCCAGTGACGTGCGGTGCTCTGTAGCTTCCCAGCAGATCGTGCAAGTACTGCAGAGGGTCTTCGACGTTGTGCTGCTCGGTTTTTCCGTCTCGAGTGACTGCCACAGTGTGTTCGTAGGCGTCGACCTGCATAATCGGTTCGGCACCCAGAAAGCTGTAACGCCCGATTCGTTCGCCCCCGACGACACTCTCGAACAAGAACGAGTTTTCGCCCCCCTGCAACCGGCAATAGGCACTGACGGGCGTCAGAGTATCGCTGACCATTCGTCGAT
>DASYEA010000389.1:0-3604 GCA_036499265.1 Schlesneria sp.
CGCCGGGATTGCGAGGATCATCTTCTTTCACGTCGAACACGATCTTCATCAAGTCGGAGCCGATGTCGGCAATCTTCGTGAAAATTCCACCCGCGATTCGCAGGGCCGAGGCGCCTAGTGATTCGCCGATCGCAAAACCCAGGAAGCAGATTCCGACGATCTCACGTGGAACGAACAGGAGGATGATCACCATCATCACCAGTTCCAGCGAGATCAAAAACAGGCCGATCGACATCCCAGCCTGCAAGGGAATATTGACGACGTCCCACGGTTGGCCGCGTAATGAGGCGAACGCCGTTCGAGAGTTCGCGTAGGTGTTGACTCGAATTCCGTAGTAGGCCACCCAATAGGATCCAGCCATCCCGACGACCGAGAACAGCAACACTTGCAGCACCGTCGAAACGGGCTTCCCATCGAGAACCAGAAAGTAATACGTCATCGCAGTGCCGATGAGCGCGAATAACATCAACAGGAATTTTGCCTGCTGCAGCAGGTACGTTTTACACGTTTGAAAGATGATCTCAGAGACATTCAGCATCGACTGGTGAGCAGGCAGTTTCTTGACCTGACCACGCAAATAGAGGCTGATTCCCAGCGTTCCCGTAATCACGAACGCGCCGTAGAACAGCAATGACCAGCCCGAAATCACCTGACCGGCAATGTTGAATTTCCCCTGGTGCAGATCGGGGATCGCCAGATCGGCTTCGCCGGCCGTTGCGATCGATGACGACGCAAAGACGAGCAGTGTGGGTAACAGAATCGGTAACGACGCACGCCCGACTGCGTGCCTGAGTGAAACGATCACCGAGATGACTAGAGATGCGACGCCAGTTCGCAGCATGCTTAACCCTCCTCCGTTAGAACGAAGTTGACGAGGTCCACCACACTAAGACATGTCCAGCACGAATTGTCAGAGTCGTTGAGAAACACCGTCCAAGAACTTGGGCGGGAAGCGTGCTCGGATTCTAAAGAGACCGTAAGCTGCCAGCAACGCTGGATGTTCGAATAGAGGGAGAGGTCTTGAGCCACGGCTGAAACACGGATTGAACACGGATGAAGGCAAGCGCTTGAAGTTGATGCTTTCACATTGTTGTTTTCGGCGAGGGCTGAGTGGCTTTGAGTTTGAATGAGAAAAGTTATGCTGAAGCATAACCTACGCAATTGAAGTATGACCTGCGGCTCGACCACTTACACAATTCAGAAGATCGACATGGAATACACACGTCTTGGCAGCACGGGCCTTAGTGTTTCGCGGCTGGTACTCGGTTGCATGAGCTACGGGGTTCCCAATCGAGGGGAGCATCCGTGGACACTAGATGAGGCGGCCAGTCGGCCCTTCATTCAACGGGCCGTTGAACTCGGGATCAACTTTTTCGATACGTCGAATTCGTATTCCGATGGGACGAGCGAAGAGATTACCGGTCGGGCTCTGCGGGACTTTGCGAAGCGTGATGAAATTGTGCTGGCGACGAAGGCCTATTATCCCTGGCGCAAAAGTCCAAACACCGGCGGGCTATCTCGCAAAGCGTTGCTGACCGCGGTCGATGCGAGCTTGCAGAGACTGGGAATGGACTACATCGACCTCTATCAGATTCATCGCTGGGACGATGAGACACCGATCGAAGAGACCCTCGAAGCGCTGCACGACATTGTGAAATCGGGCAAGGTCCGCTACATCGGCGCGTCGTCGATGTTTGCGTGGCAGTTCGCGAAATCGCTGTACCTGGCCAAGGGTAACGGCTGGACTCGCTTCGTTTCGATGCAACCGCAGTACAATCTGATCTATCGCGAGGAAGAGCGAGAAATGTTGAAGCTGTGCCAGGCCGAAGGGATCGGCGTAATCCCATGGAGTCCACTAGCCCGCGGCAAGCTCGCGCGTCCCTGGACCGAGCAATCCACGACGACTCGCGGCGAAAGCGATCTGGTGACTCGCAAGCTGTTCGACAAGACGGCCGAAGTTGATCGCCTGGTGATCGAACGAGTCACGGAGATTGCGACTCGCCGCGGATTGCCTCAATCGCAGATCGCCCTCGCATGGGTGCTGCATCAGTCTGCGATCACGGCCCCCATCATCGGGGCCACGAAAACGGGCCACTTGGAAGATGCGATCAGCGCGTTGTCGGTCAGGCTCTCGGCCGAGGAAATTGCGGCGCTGGAAGAACCTTATGTGCCCCGCGAGGTGGTAGGGTTGAATATGGGGAAGAAGAGTGTTTAGCCACGGATGAACACCGATTGAACACGGATAACGGCGAGAAGAGAGTGGTAAGATGATCAACGCTGACGGTGTGTGGAGGGCGGCAGTTGGTGGAAGGCTATCGACGGTAAAAGTCGATCGTTTTTGTCACGCCTTCATGGATTGGTGTGGCTCGCCAATCGGGAAAGAGGGTTGAGATATAGTTGGGGTTGGGGGGCAGATTTGACGGGATTGACGGGCCGTCGACTTTGATTCGGCCGGCTGCAGAGGGGACGACGGCGACGATGGCATTCGCGAATTGCTCGGTGGTGGCGTGTTCGCCGGGAAGATCGACGACCGCGGAACCGGGTGGGCATTCGAAGGCGGAGCGAACGAAGGCGCGCGCGACATCTTCAACGTAGTCGTAGCCGACCGTTCCCGTGTAGCCGATCGTATAGCTTTCTCCCGTGACAGCAGCACGTGCGGCGAGCGATGGGCCGGCGGTCAATCCGACATCACGTTCGGGGCCGTAGACGACATGCGGCCTGACAGCGACCGAGGCCAAACCAAAATGCCGCCAATATTGTTCGGCAATCAGGTCGACTGATTGTTTGAACGCTCCATAAAAAGTTGGCGGGCGATTGGTTGTGGAAGCATCGTCTGCCGCTTCAGGGCCGTACACCGCGTACGAACTGGCGTACGAGATCGCGGCGACTCGACCAGAGCGCCGAGCCGCTTCGAAGACGGCGGTGCTTCCCATGACGTTGACTTGGCAGCCGAGCCACGGATCTTGCTGGCAGGCTGGAGTCAGCAGTGCCGCTAGGTGAATCACATGCGTGACATTGTGACGCTCGATGACGGATTGCAGCGACGTCGGGTCGAGCAGTGACGCGTCTGTTCGCTGAACTCGCGACAAGTCGCTGCCGAGCACTCGTTGCCAGCGTGCCGGGGCGGGTTGGTTGTCAATCACAATGGGAGTGACATCGGATTTGAGCAACTCGTGCAGAACCCACGTGCCGATAAATCCACATCCGCCTGTCACCAAAACTGCTGCCATGCTGTGTTCCTCGATGAGGTGTCGACCTGTTGTGGAGAGGAAGCGTAAGCGACAATCGTGACAAATTCCACGGACAGAGTATTGTTCAGGCCAATCGCTACCGCTTCAAAGCCGAATAGCAGTGGCATGTCACCAGATGATCGTTCACCATGCCGACGGCCTGCATGAAGGCGTAACAGATGGTTGTGCCGACAAAGCGAAAGCCGCGTCGCTTCAGGTCTTTACTCATCACGTCTGATTCTGGCGAACTGGCCGGTACGTCGGACATCGACTGGCGAGCATTCTGCAGCGGCTTGCCATCGACAAACGTCCAGATGTATTTGTCGAAGCTGCCAAACTCGGCCTGCACCGCGAGAAATGCTTTCGCATTGTCG
>DASYEA010000390.1:0-1726 GCA_036499265.1 Schlesneria sp.
GAGGACGCCGACGGCGGGCCGATATCGGTTTAAATTCGAAGCGGCGGCACATCACAGTGCCGACCCGATCATCTTCAACGCCCGCGTCTCGGATTTTGATGGACTGGCCGCGACCAACATCAACCTCGGTTACTTCGATGCCACAACCGAGCCGAAGACGTTTGAACTGGAAGCAAAGGTCGGTGAACGATCGGCGATCCAATTCTTTCTGATCGGTTTAACGAACTGGATCAACGACGCTTCGTCAGGTGAATTTGCTGGTGTGGGTTTCGGGCCGGTCGAGATCACCGGGCCACTCTTCGATCAGTGGCCTCCTGCGAGTCATCAAAAGTTAATCGGCGATGTCGACCTCAAGACGGGAACACTGACCGACGCCGAAGGAATCCTGCGAGCTTTCATCCCAAGAGCGTTCCGTCGGCCCGCCACGGAAGCAGAAATCTCGCGCTACGTCGCACTGGTCAAGCAACGGATGGCGGCAGGTCGGTCATTCGAAACCAGCTTGAAAGCGGGCCTGGCGGCGGTCCTTTGCTCGCCGAACTTTTTGTACCTGCGCGAAGATAACAGTGATGGGAAACCACAAATCTCGGACTACGAGCTCGCGTCGCGGTTGTCGTATTTCCTGTGGAGTTCCATGCCAGATACGGAACTTTTGGATTGTGCGCAGAAACAGACACTGCGTCAGCCGAAGATCCTTCACGCTCAGGTGGACCGACTGCTGCATGATCCGCGGCGGGATCGTTTCATTACCGACTTCACGGGGCAATGGCTGAAACTGCGGCAGATCGATGCCACGACGCCCGATGCCC
Source organism: Schlesneria sp. (assembly GCA_036499265.1). Classification (GTDB taxonomy): domain Bacteria; phylum Planctomycetota; class Planctomycetia; order Planctomycetales; family Planctomycetaceae; genus Schlesneria. The sequence goes on from DASYEA010000390.1 coordinate 807, forward strand.
GGGTCTATGCAGAGTTCGATGACTACCTGAAGGTCAGTATGGTCGCCGAATCTCAGGGCTTTTTCCGGACGTTGCTTGATGAAGACTTCAGCATCCGCAATTTCCTTGATTCTGATTTCGTGATGCTCAATGCCCGATTGGCTCGCCACTATGGGATCGAAGGAGTGCAGGGGGTTGAGATCCGGAAAACAGCGATTCCCAAAGAGAGCATTCGCGGCGGGGCGCTTACTCAGGGAGCGGTCTTGAAGGTGACGGCGAACGGCACCAACACGTCACCCGTGGTTCGCGGCGTCTGGGTTCTGGAGAATTTCCTCGGCCAGATCACGCCGCCACCGCCGCCGAATGTTGGAGGAATCGAGCCCGATATTCGAGGTGCGACGACCATTCGAGAGCAGCTCGACAAGCACCGCAGCGTCGAATCGTGCAATGTCTGCCATCGACACATCGATCCGCCCGGCTTCGCTCTCGAAAGCTTCGACCCCATCGGCAAGTACCGGGAACAGTACCTGCGATTTCATGTTGAGCCGCAGTTTGCGGACAAAGGTTGGGGCAAAGTGATCACGGCGGGCAGCGTCGATCCCAGTGGTCAGTTGTCGACGGGCGAGAAATTCGCAGACGTGAAAGAGTTCAAAAAGTTGCTACTGCGGAATGAAGATCGATTCGCCAAATGCCTGACCGAAAAACTGACGACTTACGCCCTGGGACGTGAACTCGGGTTCTCGGACCGCGAAGCGATTGATGACATCCTGAAACAAATCGCCGCTAAAGATCGAGGCCTGCGTTCACTGGTCCATGCCATTGTCGAAAGCCCGGTGTTTGTTCGGCCTTAGAGTCGTACTTTAGAGGAAGAGTTAGAAGAAGAGATTGAAACACAGAGCGGCTGTGTTTCATTTCAAGAGTAGAAGGATGGAATTAAGCGA
>DASYEA010000391.1:0-5677 GCA_036499265.1 Schlesneria sp.
GCCGCCTCCTTGCGTGAGAAGACGTTAGAACGCGAACTCGAATGGGTGCGCAGTTCACCGAAAGCCCGACAAGCCAAGAGTAAGGCGCGTCTGCAAGCCTACGACAAACTGGTCGCTGAAGAGCAGGATTCACGCGAAGAAACAATCGAACTGCGAATTCCGCCAGGTCCTCGACTGGGGGACACCGTCGTCGTGTTCGACAAAGTCGCCAAAGCATTCGGCGACAAGCTGCTATTCGAAGACCTGACATTCCGACTTCCGCCAGCCGGGATCGTCGGTGTCATCGGCCCGAACGGTGCCGGTAAAACGACCATGTTCAAATTGATCATGGGCATCGAACAACCCGACGGCGGCAAAGTCACCATCGGCGATACCGTCAAGGTCGCCTACGTCGAACAGAACCGCGAATCGCTCGATGGCGAGAAGTCAGTCTACGACAACATCTCCGGCGGCAACGACAACCTGCTTTACGGCAATGTGCGAATCAACGCCCGAGCTTACTGCGGTAAGTTCAACTTCAAGGGAAGTGATCAGCAGAAGCCGGTCAAGTTCCTATCCGGTGGTGAACGCAACCGACTGCTGCTCGCTAAGACGCTGGCCGTCGGTGGCAACCTGCTGCTACTGGACGAACCGACCAACGACTTGGACATCGATACGTTGCGATCGCTCGAAGACGGCTTGCTCAGCTTCAGCGGTTGCGCCGTCGTCATCAGCCACGATCGCTGGTTCCTGGACCGCGTCGCCACACACATCCTGGCGTTCGAAGGCGACAGCGAAGCCTACTGGCACGAAGGCAACTTCGAGAGCTACGAACTAGTCCGCAAACAACGCATGGGCGCCGACGCCGACACACCACACCGTATCAAGTACAAGAAGCTGGCAAAGTAGAAGCGCCAGCTGTCACCTCAACCTGAGCGGGGGGCGTAAGCCCCCTGGCCCATCAACGCTCAACCTCTTCGATTGCGCTTGACTAAGATCAGTAGGTGTCAGAAGATTTCATCGGAGAACTATCATGACTTTGCAAGCTGGTACAGCACCAATTCCCTTGAGTTTCGCCGATGATGGTGTCATTCGGATCGCACGGACACGAGTAACCTTTGACACAGTCATCGAGGCGTTTAGTGAAGGCGCAACTGCAGAAGAGATTGCGCAGCAGTATCCGAGTCTCAAGCTCGCCGATGTCTACCATGTCCTTGGTTACTATCTCGACCACCAACAAGAGACCAATGACTACCTTCGACAGCGCCGAAGTGATGCGGACACCATTCGCAAGCAGAACGAAAAACAGTTTGATCCAAATGGTATTCGTGATCGCTTGCTAGCGAGACGCTAACTGGGATTTCGTCTAATGCTGCTCTTCGCTGCCGACGAAAACTTCAACTTCGACATCGTTCGCGGACTGCGCCGTCGACTACCACAACTCGACATACTGAGCGTTCAAGCAGCCGGACTGTCCGGTGCGGACGACCCTGCGGTCTTGGCGTGGGCTGCCCTCGAAGGCAGAATCCTACTCACTCACGATGTCGCAACGATGACAAAGTTCGCCCACGATCGAATCGCCGCTGGGGAGAAGATGCCCGGTGTCTTCGAAGTTCCCCGATCGCTCACAGCGGGCTTGGCGATCGAGGAACTGCTATTGATTGCCGAATGCGGCCTGCCGGGAGAATGGGAAGGCCAAGTTCGATATCTGCCGCTCCGATGAAGCACTCTCGCCCATCTACGCTCCACCTCACTCACCCGCCAGATACCCAAACCGGTCATACGTCTGCTTCAACGGATGCGCCTCCGGCCGCCCCTCAATCATCGTCGCAGCCCACTCCGACAGGCGCAGCCCCAGTCGCCGGCACGCATTCAATTCCCGCTCCTGTACAGGAGGTCCCGCGGCGATCGCTCCGTAATGCGCCGAGAACCTTGGCCCCGTGTAATCGGTTAACCCGAACACCAGAAACCCATAGTTGATCAACAGCGACATCAGGGTCATGCAGGTCCATTCCTGGCCTCCTCCCCATGATCCGGCCGAACTGAACACGCAGCCGATCTTCCCATCGCGGCGACCCCAATTCTCAATCGGTTGCTCATCCCACCACTTCTTCATTTGCCAGCTGACGCAGCCATAGTTGGTCGGCGAACCCAACGCGATGCCATCGCACCAATCTAGATCCGTGTGGTCGGCGACCGAGATATCCTTCAGTCGCACCTCGGTCCTCTCCAGTTGAGCGGCCCCTTCAGCAACCAACTCGGCCATGCGACGAGTATTGCCGCTATTGGAATGGTACAGCACCAGGATTTTCGCCACTGTGACAACCTCAACTTCGCAAGTAATCAGGCAGGATATTCAATGCACTGGAAAGACGAAATCACATCCGTGGCCGATCCCAGGCTCGGGTAATAGCCAACATCGAGATCCCAATAATCTCCCAGAAAATTGCGATCTCGATAAAACCGCCACTTCCCTTGAACCACAATGATCGACGAGATCTTGTCGTTCAAATCCCTGCCAATGATCTGCATGTTCAGGTTCGTACGACTATGGTGTCCGCCATAATCGTGATTCTCGTAGACCACGACTTCCGGCAAACTCTTGAGGTGTGGCGGTCGCGGAACTCGGACACTCTCCGTCGCATTCCCCGTTGGCTTCATTAAATCTCCTTAGTGTGCTGCACCGAATTAGTGAATGAGAAGTCGCCGCACATCATAAGCGCAATACATCAGGAACGCCCGCGCGAATGGTCGGACGATGACCTGCCAAAGAGTTCAGGCACAATCCTATGTTTGTCTCTCTGAGCGGGGGACGTAAGTCCCCTGGCCCCGTCTTCGGGCGTGAGCCCCTCTGCGATCAATTCGACCTCATCCCACTCCACCAGAATTGCCACAAACCAGTCCCTTCAAAGTGGTAGTAGGCCACAACCATCGCGACACCGATTGCGGCAACAATTACCCCTCGGGGAATGTAGCGAGGATTTCTTTCAAAGAAAGCCCCCATCAGGCCCGCCATCAAGGCGACAACAAGCCACTCCGTAAATCGCTCGACACCCCACTCCACGCCGTGTTTCTCTCCGCTTGAGTAGTTCTGATGAGAGTACGCAATCAACCACTGAACGAATCCGGTGAAGCTCGCATAGATGGTCCACATCACCATGAACGACAGCGCCAACCTCCAGGGGCTTCGCGCATCGTGGCTCGAAAATCGGCTGAATCGGATCGAGACGTAATAGGTGCTCGTCACGCAAAGCCACAGCAACAAGGCACTGGGATTCGGCCACCACCGCACAACCTCGATCACCAGCACCCCAACAATAAACGGCGCGACAACCAGCCGGATCGCCTCAGAAAGCATCCCCACAATTTTCGCATCAACCAGGGCGATGATCAGCAGCACCACACAGAAGAGTTGAGAAACGTGGTGCTCAAAGTCCCACGGAGAGAAATAGTAGATAAGAAAATCCAAAGTGTTCCGATTCTTTCTTGTGGCTTATTGACCATCGCCTCATTCACGACATCTACTGTTTTCCCTCTGCAAGGTAGAGTCGAAACAAATAGTCATTATCCGCAACCTTGGAATGACATTGCGAGCATTCAGCCAGCTTACCGCGGGTCACGGTCCGATTCGGCTCCATGGTGACATAGGCATATTCCCAGTCACCACCCAATTCGTCATATCCCGGCTCGTGCTTGATCATCAAGGCGTATTCTTCGAAATAATGCACCGCGCTGCCGTAGGAAAATTGCTTCTCCTTCACAACAATCGCCCCTGGTGGCAGCGCCATGCCATCACGAAAGGCCTGGGCCGCGTCGGGGCTGACACGTACTGTAATCGAATAATTGGCATGTGGCCCGCTAACATCCTCTGCGGCCTTTCGCTCGTGCTCGTATTCAGGCGTCGGGCCCATGCGGCAAATCCTCCAAGGTCCCGGCCCGACATCGATCGGTTCGTCGGTAACGCTCGGCCAAATGGCAAACGTATCTGGTGAAACAAGCGAGCCATGCTGAGCCGGGTCGATGTCATTCCCCTCATCGGCAACGCTCGGCAACTCAGGGACGGAGTGCGCGGGGATATTTGGGCGGTCTCCAGCACTCTCGCTCGCAGAAGGGTAATTGCAGCCCGAGATTGAGAACGCCACGATTAGAGCCAATACCTTCTGCATCATCACTCCTGATGGCCTGCCGAACAAACGAGATAACTTGCCAGCGCAGAATGACCGCGTTTCGATCAGGTCGCCAACAAGCGCGAGGCTGCAGGGCGCACTGACCACTGATTGTAACGCGGGTTCGAACTTGGATCGACGTGTTCCCGGCACAACGGTAACGAACAAGTGGCATGTTGGGCAGCCAGCGATAATCAGCAACCCCTTGCAATCCCTATGGTCTATTCAGTCCGAGATACGCGACTAACTGCATGCCGCCGAAAAGGACAACCAGGAAAGCAATAAAGAAGAAGCAGACATTCAATTGACGCCGACACGGGCGGCAGTAAAGCCCGGTGGCCTCCTCGGGAAGAGTGCTCGACCGAAGTAATAGCATTAAGAAATAAGGAGCAGCAAGCACTCGCAATAGTGCAGATGGAGGCCGCAGGTTGTTCGTGTCGAACTCGTTGCGACATCGCCTGCACTGCATCATCCCGTTGGACATTCTACCTCCTCCACCATTCACTCGCCGAACGCCAAACGTAACGTGCCCACGATGAACGACCGTACTCCGATCAACACGTCGACGCCGGCCCTAGTCACTTCGCCGCCCACAACAGATTCTTGCTGATCGCTTCGGCATAGTCTCGTGTGAGGAATCCCGGGCACAGGCACGCCAATTCCTCGACTGTCGGGCCGGGCTCCCGGCCCTTGCTTGCGTGCCAGGCATCGGCCAACTCGAACGTGGCCCCGTTCATTACCGCGACCAGTCGTCGAGCTTCCGCGTACTGCTCCCGGCCCAACCCGCGAACGCGAACATCCAACACGCGAATCGCCTCGTCCTCGGAGAGCGTGCCGCGTTCCCACATCAGGTGCAGTGCCGCACTTAGCAACTCAGGTGTTGGCATCGACAACGGCCTTCCCACGTTCCCAACGAACCCACAAGCCGCCGAACCACTAGGCCAACTTGTCCGCAATCAACAACAGGCATCCAGACACACCAACACTCTGAACCGCATGCGACTGCGGGTCAAGTTCATCCCCGTTCTACAGGCGCAATGTTCACCGGCCAACATCTCCTTCTCGTCATCTACGAATTCACCAGTTGACAACTACGGATTAACTCGTAGCATGATCGAAAATGGCAACCGTTCACAGTGCCACAAGGAAAACGATCGATGGCAAGGCCACGGCAAGAGACACCCACCGAAGGTGAGCTGGAGATTCTCAAAGTCCTGTGGGAGCGCGGTCCCTGCACGGGCCGAGATGTGTTGGATGTCCTGTCGGCACAGCGGAAGCGGGCCTACACTTCCGTGATGAGCGTGCTGAACATCATGGCCGACAAAGGGCAGGTGATCCGAAAACCCCACGGACGAGCTTTCATTTACTCGGCCAGGCGACCTCGCGAAAAAACCTTGGGAAAAATGGTCGGTAGTCTGCTGGGACGCGCCTTCGAAGGTTCTGCGGCCTCGCTGGTGTCACAGTTGCTTGACCAGTCGAAGCCGTCTCCAGAGGAACTCGAACTGATTCGCAAAGCGATCGAAGAGTACGAG
>DASYEA010000392.1:0-2000 GCA_036499265.1 Schlesneria sp.
TCCACAAAAACGCCGACGGTGCCTGCAACAAACGATTGTCGTGCCTGACCAAGCCCAAGGTTCGGCATACCCGCCTTGCCGAACGACTCCAGCGTCTTGAGCGCCCACATCCCGCTGTCGTCATTGAACGCGATGCTGCATCCGTCGTTCTTCAGCATGCGCCCGCCCTTGCTGGTGATGAGCGATTGCACGAGCCAGTTTCCTGTCTGCTCCCACTGGAAATAGAACCCGGTGAAAGGCGTCCCGGCCCTGGCTTCGATGGCTTTGCCGACGGTCAAGAGTTCCGGCCATGTCTTGGGCAAGGATGCAGTGTCGAGCCCTGCTTTCTCGACAAGATCAGCATTGACGTAGAGAACCGGCGTTGAGACTGCGAAGGGCAGGCCATACAGCTTGCCCTTCCATTTGCCGAGCTCGGCAAGAGTTGGATAGTAGCCGAGCTTGGCCAGGCTGCCGTCCTTCTCGGCAAATGTATCCAATGGCGAGCCGAGGCCGCGGTCCACGAACAGGCCGATCTGGTTGATGCCGTTGAATGCGACATCCGGGAGATGGCCGGTGATCTGATCGCGCAGGATTTGTTGTGCGGCTTCCTCGTATCCGGCGACCGGGTTGCGGAATTTCACCTTGATATCGGGATGCGCTTCGGTGAAGCGCTTGGCGAGGTCCTGTTGCAGAGCATTGAACGTTCCAGGCGTGGTGTAGAGCACGTCGAGCGTGACTTCGGCATGAGCAGAGGTTGCAGCAGCGGCGGCAAGCAGAAAAGCTCCCGCGAGCTTGCGGGAAAGGCGAAGAGGCATCCGATCAGACATGTGAGGGTTCCTTTAGGGGAGTCACTTCATGGTTGTGGTCGCCAGTCCGTCGATGAAGCGACGCTGGGCGAACAGGAAGGCAAGCAGCAGGGGAGCGACGATGATCACGGCCCCTGCCATCAGCGGGCCGAAAAACTGACCGGCTTCGTCGTCGCGGAAGAGAAGGATGCCGAGCGCGGGCGTCGAGATCTCCTCGCTGCGCACAGCGATGAGTGGCCAGAACAAGTCGTTCCAATGAGCGACGACGGAAAAGATGCCGAAAGCAGCCAGAGCCGGTGCACTCATCGGCATCATGATGCGCCAGATAATTTCGAACTCACTAAGCCCGTCGAGCCTTGCGGCGTGGATCACGTCGTCGGGAATGGATCGAAAGAATTGCCGCATCAGGAAGATGCCGAATGCGGAAATCATCCATGGGAGGATCAGCGCCCCATAGGTGTCGAGCAATCCGAAGACGTACAAAAGGATAAAGTGCGGGATGGCGAGGGCTTGCGGCGGCACCAACAATCCGACAAGAACCGCTGCGAACAATGTATCTCGGCCCTGGAAACGCAGCTTCGCCAGCGCATAGGCGCAAGGTATGCAGACCAAAAGCTGGAGCACAAAGATCGCTGTGCACACGATTATTCCGTTGAGGAGAAAGCGGAACATAGGGGCAGCGGTTAAAGCCACACGATAATTTTCAACGCCATGAAATACTGTCGGCCATAGGTGGAAATCGGCCCGAAAGATTTCTTCCGGCGGTTTGAGCGAAAGGCTGATCATCCAAACGAACGGAAGGAGGGCGAAAGCCGCGGTGACTGCAAGAATAGCGTGCCGGGAGATCCTGCCGATAAGTCTGCGATTGGAGCGAACGGTCATGAGTAATGGACTCGTCGTTCCAGAAGCTTCGCCTGGGTCAAGGTGAGCAGCACGACGATACCGAGATAAATGACGGTCAGAGCTGCGCCATACCCGGTCCGCAGGAAGTCGAAGCTCTCGGTATAGAGCCGATGCAGCAGCACCTCTGAGGCGTAGTTGGGGCCACCTTGCGTCAGGACGCGGACGCTGTCGAAGACCTCGAATGCACGGCTCGCTGACAGGATGACAACAAACATCGTGACAGGTCCTAGCATTGGCCACGTTACGGTGCGCAATCGATCGAAAATGCCGTCGGCGCCGTCGATCGCGGCCGCGTCGTAGAATTGCTGAGGA